>CAYMYX010000015.1:0-28953 GCA_964394795.1 uncultured Peptoniphilaceae bacterium | reverse complement strand
CAAGTCAGGCGCGACCTCCAAAGCCGGCCTTGAATAAAAGTCCAACATTAGAGCTTTTCTTCCACCGAACGGATCTTATCTTCCATGGTGTGCTTCTTGTCCCTGCGGTCGTCGCATTTGATGACCGAATAGACCCGCTGAGCTCCGCGATCAAAGACGGATTCTTGCATTTCGCGGATGGCCCGGAAAATCTCGTCAGGGTCACCCTCGATGGTTGTCCCCATGGGGTTTAGCTGGAACTTCATCCCCAGGTCGCTGAGGACCTTCTCGCAACCCGCCACATACTCGCTCACGCTGATGCCTTCGCCGATTGGAAAAATACATACTTCGATTACTGCCATGTCACTCTCCTTTTTCACCTTCCACAAAGGGAATATAGTCGCCGTAGCCTTCCGCCTCCATGTCCTCCAAGGGCACGAAACGGAGGGAGGCTCCATTAATACAGTAGCGGAGGCCGCCTTCGTCTCGTGGGCCATCCTCAAAGACATGGCCCAAATGGCTCTCCCCTACCTTACTTTCCACTTCTACCCGTTCCATCCCATACGAGTTGTCCTTGGCATAGGTCACCGCGGTCTGGTCGATGGGTTTTGTGAAACTGGGCCACCCACACCCCGAATCATACTTATCCCGCGACGAAAACAGGGGTTGCCCCGTCACGATGTCCACATAGATGCCCGGTTCCTCAAAATTATCATAAGGGTGGCTGAAGGGTTTCTCCGTGCCTGCATTCTGAGTCACCTCATACTCCTCAGCGGTCAGCAGCTCTCTTAGCTCTTCCTCGCTTGGCTTTTGATATAGGTCCTCATCCGTCAAGGGATCATCCGCCAATGAAAAATTCACATGGCAGTAACCATCCGGATTCTTCTTCAAATAGTCCTGGTGGTAGTCCTCGGCACTCACATAGTTCAACAGCACCTCATTCTCAATAACCACCGGTTCATCATACTTCTTCTGCAACTGGTTCAAACTCAGCTGAACCCTATCCACCGTCTTCTCATCCTCCGAGTAAATCCCCGTCCGGTACTGGCGACCCACATCAAAACCCTGCCTATCCACGCTGGTCGGATCGATGATGCGGAAGTAGTGTAACAGGATCTCCTCCAAGTCGATGGTGTTGGCATCGTAGGTCAGCATCAGCGTCTCGGTGTGATCCGTTTCCTTCAAATCCTCATAGGTGGTCTCGTCACTTTCCCCGTTGGCGTAACCCACCTCGGTATCCAACACCCCATTGATTCGGGCAAAGTATTCTTCAACGCCCCAGAAGCAGCCACCGGCGAGGTAAATGGTTTCTTCCTTTTGGCGGAGGGTTTGGACGAGGTTGTTGGATTGGTTAGTACCTTTGTCTTCCGCAGAAGTATTCGTACACGATGTGAGGGCAAACATACATGCCATTATCAACAGCAACCATACTTTCCTCTGCCCTTTTTCAAATCTTCGTTGCCTTTTATCTTCCATCATCACTTCACCTCCTTGTTCGTGATTCTATGTAACCTTTTACAAAAGGCGTAAAAGATTCACTTCATCCTTTACGCCTCGTCGTCATATCTGATTTAATTATATCTGTTTTGCCTTGTTCGTTGTCAGTATTAGATTAGCAGAAATTCTTTCCTTCTTCTTCTGGCGTCCAATTCTCCTCTTCGTAATCCGTGATTCGTTGTACGCGACGGCTGTGTCGACCACCTTCATATTCCGCATCTAGCCACTCATCTACCATCATTTTAGCAAGTTCCATTCCCACGACACGCGCGCCAAAGCACAAGATGTTTGCATTGTTGTGTTGCTTGGATAGCTTAGCTGAATAGGGTTCGGAGCAACATGCCGCTCGGATTCCCTTCACCTTATTGGCTGAGATGGAGATGCCAATACCAGTACCACAAATTAAAATCCCGCCATCAAAGTCGCCAGCAGCTACTGCTTTTGCTACCTTTATGCCATAGATGGGATAGTCTGTACTTTCTGAAGTGTAGGCACCGAAGTCTTCGACTTCCACGCCTCTCTCTTTTAGATGTTCTATTATTGCAGGCTTTAATTCGCTGCCTACATGATCACTGCCAATAGCGATTTTCATTACTCATTCCTCTCCGTCATCTTCTCTGTCCATGGTTTCGCCGTCTTCTCAACCACCTCATTCAATTGGTGAAGATTCTCTTTCCCTTGCTCATGAACCCAACGATACGCTTCATCTTTTCCTTCAAGCATAAAGATAGGTAAAGAATCTTTCCATGTCGCGCGGCCACACAGAACACCATTATATTGAGATTCGGCTTCATGAGCAAATTCTAGGGTTTCGCGGAACCGCTCTGAGGAAACGCCGGCGGACAAAAAGATAAAAGGAAGATTGGTCGCATCGGACTGCTCTTTAAAGTAGTCAAGCGCTTCTTGACGAGTATAGGCAACTTCTCCTGTGGCGTAGCCTTCAACGAAGTCCATGTTGACCGGAACTTCCAACTTCAAGACATCCACATGATAGCGATCTTCTGAGAAAACCTTGACCGCCTCATTAACTTTTTTTGGTTTGACCTTGGCGTAGTCCAATCCCTTGATTGATTCAAGATTAGCATCGTAGCTGATAATCTCCAAGAAGAAAGGCAGTCCTTCCCCATCACACTCGCTACCAATCCGCTCGACAAAAACTTTCTTTTGATCGTTAATTTCATCGTCTTCATCCACATCGTAATATAGGAGTATCTTGATGGCATCTGCCCCAAGTTCCTTAAGCCGCTTAACCGACCAGTCTTTCAATAGATGAGGCAGGCGTCCCACTTCATCTTTGTCAAAGCCGGTAACTTCATAGGCCATGATGAGGCCGGCACCTTCGTACTTCTCCCGAGCGGCCTTTTGACCGTACTCTGGATCGAGCAAGATTGATGACGTGTACTTAGTCATCTCGCTGGAAATTAAAGCCTTAAAATCTTCAATCCGGTTGCTATCTATCTCTACGTCCATCTCCGTTAGCGACTTTCGAATGGATGATCTTTGGTCGATAGCGAGGGCGGAAATGATCCCCTCACTGGTAGATACTTTCTTTAAATGTTCAATCTTATCTTTTGATCTTACTTGCATACACTCTCCTGAGTTCATTAATCTAGTTGCAAATTTGGATAGCAAGCGAATCGGTAATCATTAGCTAGTTCATGGACATAGTCTTTCACTAAAGTTCTCCCATCGCTTTGTAATCCGCCGCGAGTTACCTTCTCGTATTGTTTAGGCATGTATTGATGCAATAAGCCTGAAGGGACTTTAAGCGTCTCAAAATTTGCAAATAGTTTTTCTATTGCTGAAACAACACGTTCATCAGTCAGATAGTACCGGCTGCGATCGGAGAAAGAATACTTTCTCTTCAACGCAAGCTCGGCATCTGAACCAGTATAATGTTTTGCCCAATTTGAAGGGTTTTCCATCATTACCGCTTCCAAAACCTGAGGTAAGTTCGCTCGGTCTTCCTGGCTAACCAATTCCTTTTCCATAGCGGAAAGGGCAAAGAGGCCTTCTCGTAACACGAAGGTTAAGGCAGGCCCTACTTTTAAAATCCCAACGCCTTCTTCGACCATTGCCTTCAACGATTCTCGGTGCTGATAATCTGTGGAGTGGCCTTCCATGACAAGACTCGGAATATCGTTGATAAAGGAGGATAATTCCTTGGCTGCTTCTCGGTCGAACTGGAAGACTTCGTCATCACCAAACTCAACGCCAGGCTGGGTGACTATCCCAACTACACTGTCCATACCACCGTCGAATCCGGCATCCTCAAAAGCTTGTTGATAGGCTGCCAAGGTTTCTTGAACGGCTTCAACCTTCGTTACACTGATGCTATCCTCTTCTTCTTGAGCCCCGCCTGGAATGGGCACTTCTGAACCGATGATAAAGTCCGGTCTCTTCGCATCGGGATCAGCTTTCTTTAATTCTTGGTAAGCCGCTTCACACACAGCAAAAAGTTCAATTCCTCTTCTTGCAATGATTTCGTCCGATAAAGGTTCGTCTGGGGAATCATCGCCTAATTTCATTGAGGTATCCAGATGAATCTTTCGATAGCCCGCCTCCACAAAAAGCTTAACCAAATCCTTGGCTTTTGCCATGGCTTCTTCTTCAGGCTCGTTTGCCCAGATCAAAGGACCTAGGTGATCTCCACCTAGAATGATTCGCTCACGAGGGAAACCAACGCGATCAGCGATTTGGTAAACACTGTCTACAAAATCTGCAGGTTGTTTGCCTGTATAACCGCCAAATTGATTTACCTGATTGGCTGTAGCTTCGATTAGCAAAGGATGATCAGTCTCTACTTCTTGCTCAAACAAGGCTTCGATTACGAGTTCATTGGCAGTGCAATACGAAGGAATACCGATAGGGTAATCGGGACGTCGTTGATCCAATACTCTTTTTACGGTTAACATAGCTTACTCCTCAGAATCGATCAGTACTTTCCCCTTCACTGTGCCTGGGGTAGTGAAAAGTTCAAAAGCATCATCAATTTTGCTTAATGGCATAACCCGATCAATGAAGCTCTCATCGAACTTAAGCATACCGTTGCCAAAGTAATGGGCGGCTAGGTCCCATTCATGGCCCGGGAATGGCGAAGAATAACTCATCCAAGAACCGGTGATATGCATCTCTTTTCGATTAATCAGCTCCCACTCATCAACGGAGAAAGTCACCTCTTTGGTCGGCGTACCGATATAGCAAATCTCACCCTTATTCTTTACCAATTCAAAGGCTAACTTCGTAGTGGGGACGCTTCCCGCGGTCTCGTAAACATAATCAAAGCCGCGACCGTTGGTGTATTGATCAATTTGATCTTTAAAATCCTCATCCAATGTATTGAAGCCGGCATCCGCTCCTAAGCGTTTCGCCAGCTCTAAGCGCTCGGGCAAAATATCCAAAACGGCGACTTGCTTCGCTCCGAAAATCCGTGCCCATTGGGCTGTGAACATGCCGATGGTACCACCACCTAGAACAGCAACGGATTTACCGCCCTTAAAATCTAATCTTTCCAGGCCATGTAGCGAGATCGTAGCCGGTTCAAAGAAAGCACCTACTCGTAAGTCGATGTCTGGATGTATGACTACAACATTTGTAACCGGTAAGACGATATACTCAGCAAATGACCCGAACCGCCTAGAGCCAACAAAACTATAAAACTTACATAAAGAGAAATCACCGGCTAAACAGTCTTCACATTCCATACAAGGCATTAGGGGAACACCCACCACTTTGTCGCCTGGCTTCACGGTCGTGACGTCGGGAGCTACGTCTTCCACGATACCTGAAAACTCGTGCCCCAACACATTGGGAAAATAGCGAGAAGCATCCCCGTGGACCCTTGGTAGATCAGAACCACATATTCCTGTATATTTGACTTTCACCAATACATCGCCAGAATTGATCTCTGGTTTTTCTATATCCTCGTAACGCAGATCCTTCTTTGCGTGTAACACGCCCGCCTTCATCAACTTATCCGACATAGTTGCCTCCTAAATTTTTCCTTAACGAAACAGACCTTGTAATCCCTCAGAAATTCGCAAATATTCTTCGAGAACATCTTTGTAAATACGCACATTTTCTTTGTTTGGTTCTTGTTTCCGTTGTACCTTAGCGAAATCCTTGGCTACGGAAAAATCATCGTACAGACCGATTCCTACCCCGGCTAATATAATTGTACCAAGATTGGTCGCCGTATCTGATGATGCTATCTTTATTTCTCTGTCTAGGACATCGCAAAAAATTTGCATCCAAAATTCACTGTTAGCCATCCCGCCCATCGCGTAGATATCCAATTCTTCTACTCTGATACCCAACTGGTAGGCAATTTGGAAATTATGCGCTACGGATAGGACGACACCTTCCATACTTGAACGAATCATGTCAGCTTTATTTCGTTCAAAACTTAATCCATAATAGACACCTTTAGCTTTTGGATTCCAGATTGGTGATCTCTCCCCTGCCATATAGGGGAAGAATAGGACGCCATTAGACCCTACCGGTGAACTAGCCGCTAGTTCTGTTATCTCATTAAAACTCTTATCGGTTAAGAAGGATTCTTTCAACCAACGTAGAACCCCTCCACCGCCAACAGTTCCTCCTTGAAGTAACCACCGACCAGGAACCACATGGGGGCTGATAATCAACTCTTTGGCCGATCGTGGTTCATCTTCGCAGATGCTCATACCACCCGCCTGGCCACCTTGAATCTGCGTTTCACCATTCTCCAAAACGCCACAGCCTAAAGTACCTGTAGCTGCATCGAGTCCACCGGCGACAACGGGAATGCCTGACGCTAAGCCGGTTTCTTTTGCCGCCTTTTCTGTCACTTTACCTACGATCTCGTGGCAAGCAAAAGCCGGAGGAAACAGATTAGGATTGAGCCCCATCTCTTTCGTTAGCTCGTTATCGTAACGCATGTTCGTCGTATCGAAGAAATGAACGCCATAGTTCTGACTATAATCCGAGCTGACTTGGTCGGTAAGCTTCATCACAATAAACGCGTTTGAGCTCAAAAAATGAGCTGTTTTTTGGTAGATATCCGGTCTCTCTTCTTGGAACCATTTGTATTTAGGGGTCATATGAGTGGACCGGAAGATATTCCCGTTTAGCTGGAATACTCGCTCATCCCCAATTCTTTCCTGAAGATCCTTCACTTGCTTTTCCGAACGTGTATCAAACCAGATTGGTGTATTAGCAAGCACTTCGTTACTCTTATCTACGGGAATAGCGGACCAACTTTGGCCATCCACGCCGATTCCGACTATATCGGAACCTTTCAATCCACTTTCATCTAAGCAATTCTTTATACCTTTGCAAACAGCTGCCCACCATTCGTTCGAGTCTTGCTCAGCCCAATTATCTTGAGGATAATACACGGAATAGCCTTGGTTATCTTGTGCGACAACTTGACCGCTGTCGCCGTCAAAGATTGCAATCTTACACGCTGAAGTACCGATATCGATACCTAATAGATAGGGTTTCATGAATCACTCCTCTTTTATTCTTTGTGGTATTGGTAAGCCAACTTTGCTACGCCACTTGCTGCCTCTTCTTCATAGGCCGGTATCTGAATCGGCAGCCCAATACGTTCACTTGCTATTTTTTGGAGCAGACTGTTCTTTCTGAGACCATTACCAGCACCAATGAAATGGGAAGGCTGAATAGGTAAGTCTTTGCTTGCCAACTCGTAAAAATCTGCTAACTCATCGATTATACCTGCCAAGAAACCATAGACAAGATTTGCCGGTGTGAAGTTCTCAGGAGTTATATTAAGAATTGAGCCTTTGTCATCTGGATTTCTCCTCGTCCCCTTAAAATGCGTATTGACGATTAGGTCAGTGTTTGTAACTTCGTTGCCCAGTATTTCCATCACGGAATACTGACTACCATCAATACCAAGGATACTAGCATAAGCAGAAAAGAAATCTTCTAGTATCGAATAAGCCTTACCACCGGTTAACCCAGCTCCTACTAGGAGATAGGAAGTCCCATCCAAAGGTCGTGTCTCCAATCCTTCAATTTCAACATATCGATTAATTACTAAGGCCATCTGAGAACCAGTCCCGACATTGAACAAGAGGCAGTTTTCTTTATTATCAACTGCGCCATAATAAGCTGCTTGATTGTCCCCTATCGCGACTAACACAGGAATTTCTTTCCAATAGCCAGCAACATCAAAGGAAGATGTGGCTGATGGAAGAAGTTCGGTATTAAACTCCCCTCGTTTCAAAGCAGTAAAATCAAATGTATTTGCTTCCAAATCAAACATGCCTAAACTGGCTGCATTAGTGATATGGAGCAGAGGTTTAGTACTTCCGGTTAGGCGCATAACGACATAGTCGGAGATAGTGCAAAAACTGGTTGCCTCTGCCGGTACAAGATTCAGCTGTTGATGAACATAATAAGTTACGAGACCATAACCTGTTGCCTCTCGACGCCCACATTCCCTTTCTAGCAAATCGAGGAAAGTAAGCTTATCCTCTGCATCATCGGAAGAGTTTGCTGGTACAGGAGCATGGCCCGAATTGTTCTGCCAAGTAAAAAGGGGGCTAACGGCTAGCCCCTCTTTATTGGTATATACAATTCCATGCATTTGTCCAGTCACGCCAATAGAGGCAATGTCTGGATAGGCTTCGTGGGCTTCTTCCAATAACGCTATTATGCAATCAACGATCAAATCAGCATCCTGTAAATAGTGATCAGGCTCTCTGTTTTCCAAACGATACTGATTGGGCACCGTTTTGGAAAATACAGGTTGATTACTTTCAATGTCAAAGACCAAGCAGGTGATTGATGTCGTCCCAATATCTAAGCCTATGCTTTTCATTTAGCTATCCTTAGACACTTTAATAACGCCCTTAACGATGTTGGCTTTATCTTGAGCGCTTTTATCCATCGCTTCTTGAATGTTGTCGAAATCGAAGATGTTGGTGACGAAGCCTTTAACGTCAGCTTGTCCTTCAGATATCGCCTTGATCGCTAAAGGATAGATGTGGCGGTATCTAAAAACGCTGTTTAAGCTGAGTTCTTTGTCGCAAAGCAATGTCGTGTTGATATTCATGTGACCTGAGCTAGAGTAGCCGACGAAGACCAATCTTCCGCCCTTCACTAACATCTCGATACCTTGGTTTACACAGTACTCAGAACCGGTACAATCAAATACCAAGTCAACACCTCGACCATCGGTCAGTTCCATAATCTCTGCAACGGCGTCACCCTTACCGGATACCGTTTCTTTAGCGCCCAACTCTTTTGCTTTTTCGAGACGTTTATCCATGAGGTCGATAACATAGACGTCAGATACGCCTTGCGTTTTTAGGGCCATCATCGTGCAGAGACCGATGCAACCTGCTCCGAAAACTACCGCAGTTTGGCCAAATTTTGCGCCACCTTGCCTTGCCGCATGCAGTCCGATGGAGAAGGGTTCTACCATCGCTGCTTCTAAAGTGTCCATGTTATCGGGCACCTTGAAGCAAAGTTTCGCTTCATGAGCAACATACTCTTGGAATACACCATCGACTGGTGGTGTAGCGAAGAAAACAACTTCTGGGCAAAGGTTGTAGCGCCCAGAGGTGCAGAATTCACAGTGACCGCAAGTCTTTCCAGGTTCTAAAGCCACCTTGTCCCCCACATGTAGGTGAGTTACGTCTTCGCCAACTTCAACAACTACTCCTCCTGCCTCGTGCCCTAAAATGAAGGGAAACTCCACCTCATAGTTACCGATCCTACCTTCTTCATAGTAATGAAGATCTGATCCGCAAATACCTACGTAATCTAACTTTACCAGGACTTCGTCCGCATTTGGCGTCGGTATATCTTTTTCGACATAGCCCATCTTGCCGATACCTTGCATTTCAGCTACTTTCATTTTACCTTCCATCAATCAACCTCCTTGGTAAATTATCAAAAGAAAAGAATCCGGCTAGCCGGATTCTTTTTATCTCTCTATTCATCCTTAGCCGTTTTAATCATCACTTTTCCATCACGTCTTAATTCAGGATTCGTAAACACTTCTTCAATATCTTCAAGAGGGATCACTTGCGTAATAATGCTAGTGACATCAAGCTGACCGCTTGCAAGAACCTCAATTGCCCTTGGAAAAGTATAAGGGTTAATGAAGGATGACGTTATCTTCAATTCTTTCTTGAAAATATCATCCGGTCGAATGGTCACTGTATCATCAGGTCCGGCTAAACCGAAGTATAAGATTGTAGCACCCTTCCCTGCAAATTGTATTGCGTCTTGCATTGTCCTTACGTTACCCACACACTCGATGACGACATTCACGTTTTTCGTATAGTCTGCTAATACAGCACTAACATCCTCCTCAAGAGGATTGATTGTTAAGTCAGCACCTAATTCCAACGCAAGCTTCCGCTTTGATTCAACCGGTTCTGACAGGATTACTTTGGATGCTCCTGCCATCTTTGCTAATTGTAACATGATGATGCCAATGGGGCCACCACCGATAACAAGAACAGTGTCCCCGTTCTTGATGTCGCATAGATCCATACCATGTAAACAGCACGAGATTGGTTCCGTCATTGCTGCTACCATCAAGTCTAAGTCATCAGGAACTTTAAACACATGGCTAGCTTTCATAACAATTTCTTCAGCAAAACCACCATCAACGGTAGTTCCTACGCCAATGTTATTCGTGCAAAAATTTTCTTGTCCACTGCGACAATAGTAACATTCCCCACACATGATATTGGGGTCCCCCGTTACGTGGTCGCCCACTTTTAAATCATCTACATTCTCACCAACTTCGGAGATGATACCGGAGAACTCGTGTCCAGGAACAAGTGGAGGATTCACTTCAAAGCTACCCCCATCGCCGTTAAAAATATGAACGTCTGTGCCACAAACTCCACAGTAAGCTACTTGTACGACAACCTCATTTGGTCCGGCAACTTTTTTATCAACGTCTAGCACCTGAAGGTCATGTTTCCCTTGATAAACTGCTGCTCTCATTTGAACTCCCTTCTACTCTCTAGGATTAATTGCTTGTCTATTCTCTTTGGCTTTTCTTCGTTTATCCATCCTAGCCCTGAATTCAGGATTCTTAGTGAGTAGGTCAAGACCAACTGCTAATGCTAAGATAACACCTTTAACAACTTGTTGCGTATAGGAGCTGATGTTCAGAAGAATCATACCGTTTGTTAATGATCCGATAAAGAGAACGCCCGCTACTACGCCGGAGATTCTGCCGTATCCACCATTTACAGAAACGCCACCTAAAACTACACAGGTAATAACGTCGAATTCATAACCTAGACCTGCGGTATTCTGTGCTGATCCCGTTCTGGATAGCATGATGATACCGGCAATACCAGCAAACAAACCGGATAGCGCATAGACGAGATACTTCGTCTTGTCTACTCGAATACCGGATAATTCTGCTGCTTGTTCGTTTCCACCGATAGCATAGAAGTAACGACCAAAGTAAGTCTTATTTAAGATAAAGGCACCAATGGCAAAACAAGCAATCATGATGATTGTTGATACAGGAACAATACCTACTGTGCTCTTACCAAAAAGATCAAAGGAGTCGGGCATTCCAGAGATTGGCATACCACCTGAAATCAAGTATGATGCACCTTGGAAAATTGTCTGTGTCGAGAACGTAGCAATAATTGGTGGAATACCAATCTTAGCAACCATGAAGCCGTTGAGGAAACCGATAGCGGTCGCTGCGATTAAACTTAGTACAATAGCCACCCAAATGTTCAGTCCCCAATTGACGATAAACGTGGCACAAATGATATTAACGAAAGTGATGATTGAACCTATGGAAAGGTCAATACCACCTGTTAGGATAACAAAAGTCATACCAACGGATGCAACCCCGTATACTGCAACTTGTCTCAGAATAGCAACGATATTGTTTGGTTTTACAAAGGTTTGATTACCGAATGTAAATACTACAATCATGATTAAGAAGATAAACCAAATCGCGTATTCAGAGAGTAACTCGTTAAAATTTCTCTTTCTACTCATTCTTGTGCCCCCTGTCCTTAATATTAGACGCCATCGTCATAAAGACGTCTGCATTAAAGGCGTCTTTTTCTAATTCGCCTCGGATTTCTCCTTCTGCTAAAACCAAAATCCGGTCTGACATACCGAATAGTTCCTCAATTTCAGATGAGATGAGGATAATTGATTTTCCTTCCTCAATTAACTCATTGATCAGGTAATAGATCTCCTGCTTCGCACCAACGTCAATGCCTCGAGTAGGCTCGTCGAAGATGATTAACTCAGCGTTAGCCCCTAACCATTTTGCGATTACTACCTTTTGTTGGTTACCGCCGCTTAGGTTTTTCGTTAACTCTTTTACTGAAGGCGCTTTTATTCGAAGAGAATCAAAGTATTTCGCTGCGGTTCCCTCTTCAGTCGCTGCGTTAATTTTTCCCAACCTTGAAATTCGTTGATAAATCGGCATTGAAGTGTTCTTTTCGATGTCCATGTGAAGGAGCAAACCGTAGCGCTTACGATCCTCTGTAACTAGGGCAACCCCTGAGTCAATGGCTTGTCTTGGTGATGAAAACTCTAAGGGTTTACCTTTAAAGACGATTTTTCCTTCGTCGATTGGTTTCACCCCGAAGAGGAGTTCAGCAACCTCTGTTCGTCCTGCTCCAACTAGGCCTCCAAGGCCCAGGATTTCACCTTTGCGTAAGCTGAAGCTGATGTCCTTAACACCATTGCCGGTTACATTGTCTAATTGCAAAACGATCTCATCTTCAATAAGGTTAGGATCACGACTTGGATACTCTCTGGTCATCTCTCTACCGACCATCATCTGTATCAATTGGTCTACGTTAGATTCAGCGGTTTCTAGAGTTCCTACGTACTGGCCATCTCTAAGAACGACAATACGTTGAGACAAGTAGAAGATTTCTTCTAAACGGTGTGAGATGTAAATTATCGAAACGCCTCTATCTCGAAGAAGTTCTACTACTCTAAACATATTGTTGATTTCATTATTAGTAAGCGGTGCGGAAGGTTCATCCATGATGAGAATCTTAGCGTCTTGAAGCAATGCCTTACCAATCTCTACCATTTGCTGGTAACCTACAGTGAGGTGCTTCATTGTCATATCGGGGTCAATATTAACACCCAATTGTTCAAAGATTTCACTGGCTTTTTTATTCATCGCATCACGATCGATGACGATACCTTTACGGATGGGGTAGCCAAGAAACATATTCTCAGCAACGGATAATTCCTGTACGTTATTGAATTCCTGATAAATAATTGCGATACCGTTATCAACAGCGGATTGTGGGGTCATTGATTTAAATTCTTCACCATCGATAATGATTTTTCCAGATGTTGGTGAAATTGCTCCGGAGATCGTTTTTACTAGAGTTGACTTACCAGCACCATTTTCACCGATTAGGCCTAAAATCTCTCCTCTACGCAAGTTAAGGGAGACCCCATCTAAAGCCTTTACACCAGGATACTCTTTCACTATGTTATCTAGGGTCAAAATAAAGTCTTCACTCATATTTTTTCACCTTTCATAAATATTAGGTTTCAAAATTATAGATCCACAGAGCTAATAAATCTTGAAAATTAGTTATTAAGTATAAAGTAGCTACACAAAGGTAGCTACTTTATACTTTTGTTGCATTTTTATTCCTTATTTCATACCATCAAGGATATCTTTTGCGTTATCAACTGTGATTTGGCTAGTTTCACGGAATACTGTCTTATCTCCGCTTTCGAATTCATTATTCAAAATACGTGCGTACATTTCAGCACATGCTCTTGCTGTATCTTCATCAGAGCCTTCGAATCCGATAATGCCCTTCATTGCTTCGTCGGATAGTAGACCTTCAAGCTGTTGCTTGGTAACGTCAGTGGTGAATACGCCCATGTCTTCAGGAACATCTCCACCTGTGTGTGTCATCAAAGCTTCGTTAGAACCAATCATTGCTCCTGCACCAACGCCTACGACTACCTTTAGATCTGGATATGCTTGTAGAATAGTTTCAATAGATGTTTGTGCTTGTGGTGCTTCAAGACCTTCTTGCTCAGCTACGATTTCAAACTTGCCTGCTGCTGTTTCTTCTAGACCGGCTTTGATACCATTTGCTCTTTCAAGAAGAACTACGGTTTGTGGGTAACCGATAAGGGCAACTTGAGCCTTGTTATCTTCAGAGTAATGCTCATTGATGAATTCGCCTGCTAAGTTACCAATCTTCTTTCCTAGATCTGTGTTATCTAAAACCCAGTTAGCGTCAGTGTTTTCCATTGGATCATCCCAGCACATAACCTTGATGCCAGCGTCGCGTGCTTGACCACAGATATCTTCAAGCGCAGCAGCATCTGAAGGGTGAACCATGATTAAATCCATCTCAGCAGAGATGAAGTTTTCAACCTGAGAAATTTGAGTTGCAGAGTTATCTTTACAGTCAAGAAGTGTATATTCAGCACCAGCTGCATCTAACTCTTCTTGTAGAGCAGTCATAACGCCTGCCCAGTACGCATTCTCAAGAGATTGGATGGAGATACCAATCTTTTTGCCTTTTAGGACACTTAAGTCACCGGCTTCGCCTGGTTCTGTTGGTTCAGTATCATCGCCGCTATCAGCTGTTTCGCTTGTTGTTCCGCTATCAGCTGGCTCAGAGCTTGCGTTATTACCGTTATCGCAAGCAGCTAAAGTAAGTACAAGGGTGAAAATAAGTAATAAACTAATAAGCTTTTTCAATTTCATTTCAGTCCTCCTGTTTGAACCATTGGGTTCTAAAGATATGTGTTAAAAACTAGTAAAAGCACCATCAACAATAAAATCACTACCAGTGGTAAATGTGCTCGTGTCCCCAGCCAAATACACACAGATTGATTGAAGTTCATCAGGTGAACCCAAACGTCCGATTGGACTTAAGCCATTCCATATCTCTATCAAAGGCTTTAAATCTTCTGCATTAGTGATTAGTTCGGTACCGATGTAGCCAGGGCTGATCGAATTGACGCGAACGCCTTTTTTAGCCCATTCAACAGCTAACGATTTTGTTAGTTGTATTACACCGGCTTTAGAAGCATTGTAGCCACATTGTGGTTGTGGCACATTTACAATATGCGCAGACATGGATGCCGTATTAATGATCGATCCACCACCGTTAGCAAGCATATAGCGTCCGGCGATAGTGTCGGTTAAGAACACGCTATTAAGATTGACATTGATCACTTTCAACCATTGATCGTAAGTCATTTCCTCTGCTGGTGCATTCACTGCAATGCCAGCATTAGCGTGACAGAAATCGAGTCCGCCTAATTCTCTCACTACCGTATCTACCATGTCTTGAACTTGATTCTCTTGGGTGACATCAGTTTGAATTGCGATAACTTTTTGGCCAGTGGCTTCTGCTATTTCTGCGGCTGTTCTCTTAGCTTCTTCAATGTCTAAGTCAACAATCGCAAGGTCTGCACCAGCTTCCGCGAAAGCTGTTGCCGTCGCTTTGCCTATCCCGCGTGCCCCACCAGTAACAAAACCTTTCTTGCCATCAAGTCGCATTTTTTCTATGATGCCCATAAAAATCCTCCTTTTCTATTTCAGTGTGAACTGAACTTGTTTAGGGATATTACGGCAAAGCTGGAACTTTGCATATCTTTATCCTATCTATATTTTATACTAGGAAATCGATTTGTCAAAACATAAGGTTGAGTATATTATCTATCAAAATAAACAAAAATCTTTTTAGTGATGCCCTGAACATTTGATGTTTAGCGGTTTTGTTAGATAGTTGACAATTTAGATGCTGTGTAACTTGTATTTTCCAAGTTTGGTTTATATAATTATTTTAGAAAACATTTTCAAGAAAATTAATATGTCGAATGATGTTAACGGACAACCTAATGATGTAGGAAAGGAAAAGAATATGGCTAAATGCACTATTGGCATTGACTTTGGCACGTTATCGGCACGTGCAGCACTTGTTAATGTAGATACAGGAAATGTTATCGCTACAGCTAGTCAAAATTATGAACATGCTGTAATAGACGATCGCCTATCGACGGGTCAGCAACTGAAAACAGATTGGGCTTTACAGGTGCCTAATGACTATAAAGAGGCGATGATTCATTCCGTAAAGGCAGTACTCACTGAATCACAGGTCGATCCGGAAGATGTTATCGCTATCGGGACAGATTTTACTGCTTGTACTATCTTGCCAATTTATGAAGATGGGACTCCCCTTCATGAAGATGAACAGTTTTATGACAGACCTCACGCCTATGCTAAGTTGTGGAAACATCATGCTGCTGAACGTTATGCGGATAAACTAACTTCCATGGCAGAAGAATCCGGCGAAACCTTCTTAAAGCGATACGGTGGAAAAATTTCCAGTGAATGGGAACTTCCTAAGGTATGGCAAATTATGGAAGAGGATCCTGAAGTCTATGAACGGGCTGACCATATCGTCGAAGCCGGAGATTGGATATCCTTTTTACTCACCGGCCAGCTGACTAAGAGCTCTTGTGGAGCAGGTTATAAAGGAACTTGGCACGCAGAAGAGGGCTACCCTGATCAAGAATTTTTGAATTCCCTACATCCCCTGTTCGCGGATTACGTCACCGATAAAATGAACTTCCCCGTCTATAATCCTGGTGAAGTCTGCGGTTATTTAACAGAGGAAATGGCTAATACTTTAGGCTTGAAGGCTGGTATCCCAGTATCACCATTTGTTATTGATGCTATGGCCAGCTTCCCTGCAACAGGTATTACGGGAGCAGGTCAGATGCAAGCAGCAATCGGTACATCTACCTGCCAGATCGTCCTAGCTGACCAAGAAAACTACGTTCCTGGCATTACAGGTGTTGTTTATGGCGGTGTTTATCCTAACATTTACGCTTATGAGACAGGCCAAGCCGCTGTCGGAGATATCTTCGCATGGTTCGTCGATAATCTCTTCCCCCAAGAGTATGTCATCAAAGCAAAAGATATCGACATGTCTCCACACGCTTATCTTAACTCGCTTGCTAGCCAGTTACAGGTCGGTGAAAGTGGACTCGTTGCTCTGGATTGGTGGAATGGTAACAGGTCGATTCTATCCAATTATGACCTAAGCGGTCTCTTAGTGGGTATGACCTTAGCTACCACGCCTGAAGAAATCTACCGGGCTTTGATTGAGGCTACCGCATACGGCACTCGTGTGCTCATCGAAAATCACAAAGATCATGGCGTTGATATCCATGAATATATAGCAGCCGGAGGAATCTCTACAAAGAGTCCCTTAGCGATGCAAATCTATGCGGATGTATTAAATATGCCGATTTCCGTTGCGGATGTCCCCGAAGGAGCCGCAGTAGGTTCTGCGATTTATGCAGCAGCCGCAGCTGGTGAAGAACTGGGTGGTTACGCTAGCATTTATGAAGCGGCAGAAAAAATGGGCAAAGTAAAGAAGCACGCATTCAAACCAATCCCTGAGCATGTAGATGTGTACGAGAAATTGTATCGTGAGTATCTAACTCTCCATGATTACTTTGGTCGGTCTGAAAATAATACGATGATCAATCTGAAGAATATCCGCATCAACGCTTTAGAAAACAAGACTTCACTATAACTCCTAATAGATATAGTCTAGAAAACAAGGGCTAAGCCTCAGCGAGGTTAGCCCTTGTTTTCTTTGTATTTAATTTCGTTTCTATTGTTCTATACGGCGACCGTAGGTTTTGAATTTTTCTTTCATTAAGGCCATCTCGTCATCATCAAGAATAACAGGATTTCCTACAGATCGAGCAATCAAGTATAGTTTGGAGACATACTCAATTTCTTCAACGATATTAAAAGCATTCTCTAAATTAAAACTACCTGCTAGAATGCCGTGATTAGCCAGAATTACTGCATTTCTATCAACCATCGCTTTTGCGGCATTTTCCGCCAATTCACGGGTACCGTAAGTTGCATATTCTGCGCACCGGACATTAGGACCGGCAACGGCGACCATATAGTGAGCAGCCGGTAGGTCCTCTCTAAGAATTGCAATCACCGTAGCAAAAGTGGTATGGGCATGGATAACAGCGTCGATGTCTTCTCTTTTTTGGTATTGGAGGGCATGCATATACCATTCGCTTGAAGGTAGCTTCTCTCCTTCAACAACGCTACCATCCAAATTCATGATGACGATGTCTTCTTCTTGGATCTCATCGAAGGGAATGCTTGATGGAGTGATGGCCATATATCCTGTTTCCCGATCATAGACACTTAAGTTTCCACCCGTTCCTTTGGTTAAATCTGTCTCAACCAACCTATTGCCAAACTTGATAATATCTTTTCTTTCTTGTTGCATTAACATCGAGACACCTCTTTCTTCGTTTTACCGTACATCGTCGTTTGCGCTTTCATAGCGCATAAGTGATATGCTGCCTAGAATTTTAGACCGAAGTTGCTTGCGTTCATCTGCATTTAAATTAGCTGCCCATTGAGCGGACAAATTGCCAAGTGCGGTAGCTTCGCTAGGACCTGCTAGAACCGACAATCCTGTTCCATCGGCTATCATTTGGCAAAGAAGACGAGACTGAGAACCTCCACCAATAATATGAATGTTTTCAAAATCTCTGCCCGTTTGTTCGCTCAATAGGGATATCATTCGACCGATTTCTTGAACTAAACTTTCATAGAGAGCGCGGAAGTAATCGGATTTCTTCTCTAAACGTGCTTGCCCACTGTTATCCAACGTCGCCTCTAAGTCTGCAAGGAAATCATGTGATTCCCAGTTTAAGCTAGGCTCATTGATATCGATAGTGACTTGATTGGGTCTTGTCTGCTCTACGAGCTCTGTAATTTCAGCGAAGGTATATTTCTTTCCGGTATGGCCTTCAAAATACTCTCTGAGTTTCTCTACCAGATAGAGTCCCGGTGAGTTTCTCATGAACATATTTCTACCCATGTAGCCTGTCTCATTCGTCAAGCTGTTCTCATAGGTAAACTCGTTGATGATTGGTGCATCGGTGAAGCAGCCGATCATGGCCCACGTTCCACAGGATAGAAATAAGGTGGAGGGATCTGTATAGCTTTCCGTCATATATGCCGCACTGGCTGTATCATGGGAGGCAATGCTCATTACGGGGATGTCCAATTCTCTTAGTTCGGGAATCAAGCCCTCACTGGTTAAGCCTAAATAGCTGGTGTTTTCTACAATTGGTGGAAACATATCTCGCTTTAGATCATACTGCTCGATAATCTTCTCGTTCCAGGTTCCATCGATTAGGTTAAACATCTGGGAGGTGGAACAGCTGGTCATCTCCCCTGATTTCTTCCCGGTTAAGAAGTAGTTGACTAAGTCGGGCATCATGAGGAAATGCTTAGCCCTATTGTAGACCTCGGGACGTTGTTCACGTAAAACCAATAATTGAAATAGGGAGTTTATCGGAGCCACATCGTTGCCGGATAACTGATACAAGTCATATAAAGACATGCGTTCTTGGGCAAGTTCAAAACCTCTCTGGCATGACTCATCGCGATAAGAAGTAGGCTCTTCTAAAAGCTCACCATTCTCATCGATTAGGCCAAAGTCTACACCCCATGTGTCCACGGCAACGGAAGATACCTGGTCCCCTACGGTGAGAATAGCTTGGACTATGTGATCCAAAAGACCTTGCCAATCCCAATGCTTTCGGCCATCAGAAGACTGGATTTCATGGTTGAAACGCATAATCTCTTCTACGATCAATGCATCATTTTCAAACTTGGCTACTATCCCTCGTATTGAAGTCGCACCCATATCAATTGCAAGTATACTCTTCATTAAGGCTCCCTCCTTTCCATCAAGTTATCAAATAAATAGGTTACTGTTGATTACTGTTGATTATTATTGATCTAAAAAAGCTAGTATTTCTTCTTCTCGTGGCAGAATAGGCATTGCACCAAAGCGAGTGGCGGTGACTGCTCCCGCTGCATTTGCAAAAGTCACTGCCTCCTTCAACTCTTCTTCTCCCCACGTTCTCCAAGCACCTACGCTTTTAATAAGCCTTGAGATGAGGCTGCCGGTGAAGGAATCACCGCATCCGGTCGTATCGATAGCTTTCACTTTAAATGCACTCACCTCTACTTCCGCTACTCGATTCGTACAGATAGTGGATTCGGCTCCATTAGTTACTGCAAGAAATTCTAAATTCTCATATTCTCTAAGGACTTGGTCTTTTGCTTCGTGCAAGTCATCTAAGCCTGTCAGCATCTGAATTTCTTCGGCAGATATTTTCATCAAATTGGCATAAGGGATAACACTTTTTGTAATCTCGACTAATTCATTTGGATCATCCCAAAGATTCAATCTGAAGTTGGGATCAAAGCTGATAATTTTCCCTTTGCTCTTTGCATAATCTAAACAGTCCATTGTAGTCTGCTTGGCAGGGCCACCGATAAGGGAGATTGTTCCCACGTGGAAAGATCTGGCATTATCCAGGAGCTGGCGCATTTCTTCATCAAAATGAATCATCATGTCAGCACCTGGTTTACGATAAAAAGAAAAATCTCGGTCCCCAAACTCGTCGTGGGACACGATTGCTAAAGTAGTATTGGCCTCATCGGTTTGGCGGAAGCAAGTCATATCGACATGTTCTTCATCTAACGCTTTCACCAACATTTTTCCAAAGACGTCATTGCCTACGGTAGAGATATAGGAGGTCTTAAAGCCAAGGTGACTTAGTTGAGTCACACAATTTAGGGTCGCTCCCCCTGGCACAGCGTGGAATGAGTTAGGCATATTCTCGACTTTCAACGGAAGCAAATCCACCAATGCTTCCCCTAAGGAAACTGAATCAAACACGTTAACCTCCTAATAGTCCAACATTGTCTTTCCGTTGCCGTAAGCTTTTTCAAAGTCGGTACGGAATGTATCCAAAGCGTTTTCTACATTTTTATCATTCATAAAGGATTCCAAAACATCTGGAGCCACTGTCACAGACTCAATACCAAGGAGCGCAACATTGAGGACTTGACTTGTGTTCTTGAACGATGCCGCGATAATTTTGCTGTCATATCCATACAAGTCCAAAACTTGCTGGATAGTGTCTACCTCATCGATTGCATTTTTGCCTAGATTTTCCATGCGGTTGATGTAGGGGGCCAAATAGCTTGCCCCTGCTTTCGCTGCAAGAATCGCCTGACCGGCAGAATAAATACCGGTTGCTGTTGTCTTAATGCCAAGAGCTTCTACTTCTTTTATCGCCTTCAAACCTTCTCGATCGGCAGGAATCTTTACATACAGATTACCGGACAGCTTACTAGCAATGTGTTGGGCTTCCTCAACGATAGCATCGCAGTCTTTAGCAAGTGCCTGTATGTGTAACTCCATGTCATCACCAATCAACTCTCTTATGGCTTGGAGCAAATCAAAGGGATTTTCTCCCTCCTTCGTTACCGCCGCGAGAATACTGGGATTCGTCGTTACCCCGGAACATGGGTAGATTGCCCATATTTGCTTGATAACTCCTACATCTGCATTGTCGATTAGTATCTTCATCCTGCCTCCTTGTTTAAGTTATAAGACTGAAATTCAAGTTCATTATAGCACTTGTGAAATTGTTATTTTTTAGTTTCAGCCCACTAGTCTCCCAACAACCCTTTACATCTCAAGTAATCGACTGCAACTTCATTAGGCGATCTGCCTTCCACATCGACAGCATAATTCATCTCGAGCATTTCCTCTGTAGTGATTTGGCCAGCTAATTGATTAAGAATTTCTTCCAGTTCTGGATACTCATCCAAGCTTTCTGCCCTAAGCAGTGGCGCCCCTTGATAAGGTGGGAAGAGGTGCATGTCGTCTTCGAGGATGACCAGGTCATTGGTGATTATCTCACTGTCGGTGGAGTACGCGTCGATAAGGTTGATATCGCCTGAAGCCAACGCCGTATAGCGGAGAGCAGGTTCCATCGTTGCGACATCAAAGTTTAAACCGTAGAGGGATTGTAATCCTCGATTGCCATCATCCCGATCGTTAAATTCCAAAGTGAAGCCAGCTTTAATCTGACTTTCCACAGCATGCAAGTCTGATATGGTTTTAAGATTATGCTCCTCAGCAAATGTCCGCTTAACCGCGAGAGCATAGGTATTTTGAAATTCCATAGGTTCTAATAGGATGAGATCATCTTGTTCGAGCATTCGATCACGGGCAAGTTCGTAGACCTCTCTAGAATCGGTGGAGAGGTTTTCAACGGGCGACTCAAGCAAAGACGCCACAATGGTGCCCGTAAACTCAGGATACATGTCGATGGATTCGCTTTTCAGCGCCTCATAAAGGAAAGATGTTTTCCCAAAGCTTGGCTTCAGTTCAACTTGAATATCGGTCTTATCTTCAATCAACTCCTTATACATGTTGATTAATATCTCAGGCTCAGAACCTAGCTTGCCGGCAATAGTCAGCGTGTTTTGCCCGGATATGCCGAAGCTTACTGTGGAGACAATGAGTAAGACAAGGACCATAAGTAATGTGATGAGGATGGTCTTCAGCTTCTTGTTTTCCAAAAGTTTGATTAGCGCATTGATGGTAACTGCAAGGAGCGCAGAAGATATTGCCCCGATCAAGATTAGGCTAGTGTTGTTCCGGTCGATGCCGAGTAAGATAAAGGAGCCTAAGCCACCTGCTCCGACGAGGGCAGCCAGCGTTGCCGTTCCAATAAGCATAACCAAGGATGTTCTGATACCGCCGATGATGGAGGGCATGGCCATCGGTAACTCATACTTCTTGAGCTTTTCCCACCGGGTCATCCCGAAGGCTTCCGCTGCTTCGTTAAGTAAGGGGTCGATACCGTTGAGACCGGTAATCGTGTTTTGAAGGATAGGAAAGATACCATAAATGACCAAGGCGACAATGGTGGGCGCGCGTCCGATTCCGATAAAGGGAATGAGCAGACCCAGGAGCGCCAAAGAGGGCACGGTTTGCAGTACACCTGCGATTTGTAGAACAAATTCGGAGACCCTTCTCTTCTTTGATATGAAGATCGCAAAGGGTACGGCGATAAAGATGGCAATGAAGAGGGCAATCAGGGATATCTGTACGTGCTCAAAGAGAGCCTTCATCCACTGGTCTTTGCGTTCGATGAAGGTGGCAATAAGATTATTCATCATCGCCTCCCTTGCTAAAGAAGCGCTGGACGAATTCGTTGGCCGGATTGTCTCGTATGTTTTCGGGGGTATCGATTTGGACGACTTCGCCCTTGCTCAAGACACAGATGCGGTCGCCTAGACGGAGCGCCTCCGTCATGTCATGGGTAACGAGGACGACGGTGATTTTCAGGTCATCATGAATTTTTGCGATGAGATCTTGGAGCTGGTATTTAAAGATGGGGTCCAAGGCGCTGAAAGGTTCGTCCATCAGGAGGATGTTGGGGTTAGCGACTATGGCCCGGAGGATGCCGACTCGCTGTTGCTCGCCGCCCGATAACTCGCTGGGATAGCGGTCCAAAAACTGCTTGGAGTCTAGGCCAACTAAGTCCAAGTTTTTCGTGATGACTTCCCTTCGCTTCTCTTTGGTCCACCCTTTCATTTCGGGGATAAGCTCGATGTTTTCATAGACCGTCAGATTCGGGAAAAGGGCTCCGGCTTGAAGGACGTAGCCAATATTTAGGCGGAGGTCCCTCAAGTCGTAGCTTTTGATGTCTTTGCCTTCGATAGTGATCGACCCTGACGTTGGGTCGATAAGGCGGTTAATCATCTTCAGTGTTGTCGTCTTCCCACTCCCGCTGGTGCCGACAAGGACAAAGAACTCTCCCTCATCAATCGTGAAAGTGAGGCCTTTCAGAACTTCTTGGTCGCCAAATGTATTGCTGACGTCCTTGAACGTGATCATGGTTGCCTCCGCTTCTATGTTAACTTTGTTTCTATTCGCTGACTTCGCTAGTGTTCTCTGTTTCTTCTACTTCTACCCCATCAACCAGGGTCTTGGACTCCTCGACCAAGGTCTCGTAGTCTGTGAGCGGATAAACGACCACCTTAGGGTGGCCTTCCGAGTTAAAATCGGGATAGAGGAAGGCGTCAAAGGAATAGTCGAAGATGATCTTGTCCCCTTCGGGACTGATGAAGCCTGTGGGCTTGTAGGTGGATAACATGGTGTCTAACGTTTTAATCGGGTAGCCCTTATCGAAGTCGACAACGTAGAGACGGTTCTTCTCTTCTCTAGACTTGATCACGAATAGCAAGCCGGAGTTGGGATTGTAATGGTAACGATCATCGCTAGTGCTGCCTAGTTCATCTTGAAGAATTTCGAAGGCAACCTCGTGGGCCATTTGAAAGTCCACATACTTGGATCCCACGTCGTTATAGACGGCGCTGATTTCAAGGCTCCCCTCTTCATCCTCTTCCATCTGGAGAATCTCTCCGGGAACACTACCGACGAAGTTACCATCGTCAATGAGGTAGACATTGGACACGCCTTCGATGTAGTTGATGATCATGTATTTGTTGTCCGCACTGAAGCGCACACTCATAATAAAGCCAGGATCCACTTCAATTGTCTTTTCAACAAACTGGCTGAGCACGTTGTGAATCGTTATTTCGTTATAAGCTGTTGTTAAAAAGAGATAACCGCCGTCTGCCGAAAAGCCCAGGATGAAGCTACTGGAAGGTACCGGGAAGCTATAAGCAATCTCATTGGTGGTGGTATCCAGGACGAAAATCTGCGCTTCTTCAATCGTAAGACTACCGCTGTTATCGTACACACCAGAGACAAACTTGCCATCGTTGGAAAGCGAATATCGGTTGCCTTCTAACAGATAAGCTAGTTCAGACCGTAAGTAAGGGTGCTCGATATCCCTCACCTTTTCCTCTGCCGTATTGTCCCAAATGTAGTAAGCATTATTGGCGAAGTATAAGGTAAATTGCTGATTCTCCGAGGTTCCGGCGATCTGGGCATCAATAACAGGCATAGCATCGTCGTTACCCAAGCCAGCGAGCATAATTTTCTGGTCATTCAACGAAAGCGCCAAAGCGGTCTTGTTATCCGGACTAAGGTAGGCATATTCAAGGCGGTTCTCGCTGTTATTGGTAACAATTTGCTGGGACTTGTCGTCCACAAAGGTGGCCATATTCCCCGACTCATATAGAACGAGCAGGGCCCGACCGTCATCACTAAGTTGCATCTTGGCTATTGTTTCAGTACCGCTAGTGATCTGGTAGAGCTCTTCCCCAGTCGTCCAATCATACTTCCGAATGAACGAAGCGCTGTTGATGTAGAAGTAATCCTTATTCGTCGAATCAACAATAAAATAATCCTGGTAATAGTCAGAGGCTTCATCATCAATGATGACTTCTATCTCGTCCGTTTCCATATCTAAGCGGAGTATTTCCCGACCATTGCCCAAGTAGAGGTAGTCTCCGGCTTTGCTGGTTGACATGTAATCAAAGGTGTAGGCTATCTCATCGTAGACCACATTCTCATATTCCTTAACAAGCTGGCCCGTAGATAGATCAAGCTTCACTAGTGCAGGCTCGTCGAGGTAGGTCTCATACATGACCCACATGGCTGTTCCTTGAGCATTAAAACTAACTCTGCTTATGTTACTCCTTAAGGCAATCGGCTCACCTACTGGGACCAATCCTTCCACGTCATAGCGCTGGTAATAGTAGGCAATAACCGTGTCATAAATCACATCAATGTGGCTTCCATCATCGCTATAGTTCATCAACATGACATTGCCCGGCGTCTTCACGCTATCCAGCAAACTAAAGTCCTCCAAGGACCATCGGTTAATCACATCATCAAAGCCACCGCTGAGCATGTGTTTTTGGTCTGCCGAAACATCAACCAGTTTCACCTGTTGACTGTGTCCTTCCATACGCTTCACGAGATTGCCGGTTTTGCTCTCCCACGCCCCTACCGCATTATTATCCAGGCCTGCCACAAAATGACTCCCATCGGGATAAAAGTCGAGGAAGGTGAACCGGTTATTGGTGGAGATGGTCCTATCGTAGGTGGTGTTCAAGTCTGTCGCTGTATTATTTAGTAAGTAATGGTGCCTGCTCTTTAATAAATCGTAGTTTTCCATGCCCTCATCAAGGTCCGCCATCGCATCATGAGAAAGGAGGATGGCCTCAAAGCGGTCTCCTTCTTCCACTAAACTGTCTGCCTCATCCAACATGAAGGAGGACCTGTCTTGAATGGTTTGTCTCTTCGCTAAATTCTCTCCAACATAGGCGTCATACATGAAGAAGGCAAAGAAGAGGAAAAGGACGGACAGTGCTGCAGTCGTCAGCAGCATTCTTCTTTGGCGGCGCTCCTTATCTCGTTGGCGAAGGTCGCCGTAAGACACGCCAAGGATTGCCGCCATAATGCGGTACTTTTCCGTTTTTAATAGAGCGGCCGCCTTCTTACCCAAACGATCAACTTCCTTGGGATCCTTCTGCTCCAAGACCTGAAAGCCTTCAAAACTTGGATCCATGACCTCTTCGCTGCGAAGCTCCGCTCCTAGGATATCTTTCTTTTCTTCGTCGTTGGTGCCGTCGGCCAACTGGACTTCATCATCACCTCCAAGGAGGACCTTTGGAAAAGAATCCTCCGGCTCGCCTTCGATAAGGACCGGAATAACTCGATCTACGCCATGAAGGCGAATAAAGGTCTCAACCTCTTCGTTGCACCAGCGAGATTCCTGCAGTCGCTTGGAACAGATAACAATCAAGTATTTGGAATGGAGCAAGGCGTCCTTAATCGATGCGGAAAGGGAGGTTGTCGACAGCTCTTCCCTATCTCGAAAGACGCGAAAGTTAGGCTTTTTCCCATCCACGTAGAATTCTTTCGGAGGCTGGAAAGTCTCTACCATTGTGTGAATTGCCTTCGCCACATCAGCATCCGGCTCAATATGGCGATAGGAAATAAAGGCAATGTACTTATAGTCCTGCCCCTCATCCTTAAAGTCACCGGCAGCCTTCGCCATTTCTTGTTCTTTGTCCATGGCCAGCTCAGTCCGACGCTCATTCTCCGTCACTTGAATCACTTCTTCATCTTGATTTTCATTCCATGGCTCCATGAGCATCCTCCTCACTATAGATTGCCAAGACCGACAAGGTATCATAGATTGCCTTTGGCCGCTGAATACTCGCCAAAAATTCATCCCAATCATCAATCAGGCAATCGTGAGTCTTTCTCGCCTCATCCTTCTCACCAAAAACAAAGTCCCGCATATAGTAAAAGTTTGACCACCGCTTGTGCTCGAGGGCAGACATGAAATTGAGGTAAGGGTCCTCTTCCACAACACGAATCTGCTCTTCCACGGTTAAGCCTTCCAAAGCTTGCTCCCATTGGGTAATTACGACTTCCGGGCTCGCCAATCCCAAAACCTCAGCAAATTTCTCCACTAGCATTACCTTCATCTCACGATGGGCGGCTTGGTACAAGTTCGATTCTTTCTTTATCGTATTGAGGGCAATCCACTTGGCCTCCCTACTCTCTTCCCCACTCGGAAAGCCCAAAATCTTTTCCAAGGTCTTGTCATAGACAACGTTGAAGTCCTTGGCTTTGTCGTACAGTTTTTCCTCAATAATCGTCTCTTTATCCAAGACTTTCTGTGGGTCACCAAAAGCATGAAGCTGGCCATGCTTCAAATTCAACGACCTCAGCACCGTCTCCACTTGCTTTTCTTCTTTGGTATAGATAGCAAAAGGAACGTCTTTAAAGACATCCACTAATCGGTCTACCAACACCATGTTTTCTATGGCATTATCTAGGCCGAAGAAAACCAGCTGATAGGGATCTGCCGCTTGACGCTCGCCCAGCATTACCGGATCAATCGCCGATTGGCGTGGCACATCTATGCACTCGACTTCCATGACCTTATCCAGTTCTCTGCGGTAGTCGCTGAACTTTGCAAATTCAGCGGTCGCATTCACGTCGATAATTGTCACAGCCATCCGCTTCATTGGATTCACCGTCAGCAGGTTAGAACTCTGCATCAGGAAGGCTCTGGTCATATCGCTAAAGCCGATTAGTAGAATATTGTAGCGGCCAAGCTTATTAGCAATATCTTTGTATGACTGGATGTCTTTTCTAGACCAAGCCGCTTCCAAGCCCTCAGGCTTCGGCAATTGGAAAACAGAATTCTCAAGGAAGTCTTTCACGAGCAGATCTTCAATGGAAAAGTAATGGACATCGAATGAATTCATCAAATCCAGAGTAGGCTCCACCAATTGTTTGAGGCGAGGTCCCTGGGTCTTCAAATAAACGTTAATCGTCTTCTCACAATTTCCCAACATTCCATGGAAAGCGGCAATCTGTCCATAATTCTCCGGTTCATTCAGGAAGGAAATGAGAATATCCACTTCGTCTAACTTCTCATCCTTGATGGTTCTTGCGTTAATAGGATTGGCCGGTTGTGAAAAGTCTAAGCGAACGACCTTCGTCATCAGGTTTTGGTAGCTAGTCACGTCCACCGGATCGGCAATATCACAAACGAGTATGACGCCCAACTTATCTTCCGTATCCAAATGGTTCTTGATGAACTTGATCGTGTCTTCGTTGTGGCCCATGACTACAAGATGATTTCGATTCCAATGGTAGATCGTGTGGGCAAAAATCCGATAAATTCGGTCGAATATGGAAAAGAAACCTACAACGGTGACGGCAGGAGCTAACCACACCGCTATCTCGTAAAATAGTGGTGATTCCGTCGTAATAGGCACCAGGGGAATGAAGGAAAATAGCTTAATCGTCGAGAAAAGGACGACCATCGCTTCTTTCAACGGATTGGTGTATTGCCCATGAAAAACCTGGTACGACCCCACTACGGCAAAAAACAAGGCAAGTAAAAAGAGAAACCATTTGTAGCGATTTAGATAATAGAAAAAGGTATTTTTTTTCATAACTATTTCCTCGACGTTAGAATTTCAATTCAATTATTAACTTCATTTTAGCAGATTGTTTAAGCTACATGTTTGAACTAAACGGGAAATAACGGCTCAAAAAAAGAGTGCCAACTATCTGGTTAGCACTCTTTCCGTCAAAACGTGAATTGGATACCAATATCAACTCATATAAGGTATTTTTCAATCAGCATATCAACCCAATCGTAATCTAAATTTTCTTTAGAGCTTTCAAAAGTGACGATTAATCTTTTACCGCGGAAGATACCATTCTTCTCATAAGTGGCTATCTTTCTTAATGCTCTACGTATATAGCTAGGATCATCCATCATGCCATAATGTTCCCAATAGATTTCCTGGCGAGTATGGGGCGATAGGAAGATAAAATCTGGAACTACAGTCACTTCCGAATTCAGCGCTAATGGGCACTCGTATTTATAGGCAATCCCTAAGTTATAAAACTTGTCGGCCAATATCTTTTCCGTTTTTGAACGAACTCTTTCCCCTTGTTCAGTCAGAATTAGCAAGTCATCCTTATGAAAGCCCATGCTGACGTATTCCTGGCTAATCCACTGCTCTACAGCTTCATCATAGGGTAGTTCGACAGGGTCAACTAACTTTCTTCGGCCTTCAGGTAATTCTGTATACAAGCGTTCTACTTCCTTATCTTGGAAATCTCTGGT
>CAYMYX010000014.1:0-33346 GCA_964394795.1 uncultured Peptoniphilaceae bacterium | reverse complement strand
AACAACAAAATAAGATAAACGTAAAGGGGCTGTTGCAAAACAGCCTCTTTTTTTGTATAGCTCCCACTATGCTTATATACCAAATAAACTTTTCTCCGTTTTGGAATACAAATTTTCACCCCATTTATATACCATATCTCATTTTTCTCGTTTTGGAATACGATTTTCCTCTCCATTTATATAACAAATTTCATTTTTCGCGTTTTGGAATACATTTTAGCCCTCAAATCATATACCAAAAACCATTTTCCTAACTTTGGTATAATTTTAGCCTCGTAAATCATATACCAAACCGCATTTTTCGCACTTTGGTATAAACGCCCCTTGAAGTTCTTCCAATTCAGTACTAACCCTAGCAAAACGTGGGCCATCCACCTGACCCCAAAACCACAACAAAAAAGCAGGACCACCAGGCTCCATTTTTCAACAACACCTTTTGTGGGATACCTGACCTTTGATACCAGTATTATCAAGAATAACTATACAAGATATTTGCGCAGTGCCAGTTTATTTATTCATGGAAGTTTATTTAAGATTTCTTAATAATACACTAGATTATACGTAGACTTAGACACAATCTTATTAATTTTGACACTGCTTATCTTGGACGTATAATAGAAAAAGTAAACGTGGAAAACGTTTAAATACTTATTGGAAAAAGGGGAACAATTTTATGAAAGCTAAATTAGCTATTCTTGCACTTGCCTTATCCATGCTTTTAGCTGCATGCGATAACGGTGGTGAGAGTACAGAATCCACAAGCGCTGAATCTTCCGTAGCAACAACTAGTGAAGAAAGCGTAGCATCTGAAGTTTCTGAGGAAGTATCCGAAGAAGTTTCTGAAGAATCAGAGGAAGTCTCTGAAGAATCATCTGAAGAGAGCACAGCTACTGAAGGTGGCACTGAATTGCACCTACACCGTGCATACTCTGCTCCTAACGGAGACCGTGGTTTTGGTCGTTTCGTCGTTGCTATCGCTGATGACAAGATCGTTGACGTTGCTATCGATGAATTCGAACTACAAGACGCTGAAGGCGGTCTGACTGGTGTACCTAACTCTGACGGTGCATTCGGCGAAGGTTTTGCTGAAGGCAAGATTCTAGCTTCTAAGTTAGAAAACAATGAACCATATTCCGCTATGATGGCTGAGTTCGCTGGTTCTACTAAAACTATCGAAGACAACTACCAAGCAATCATCGACTTTGCTAAAGGCAAAACCGTTGCTGAACTTGAAGAAGTAATCAACGGTGCAACTCCTGGTGAACCAGTAGACGCAGTTACCGGTGCAACCCTTGCTAACACAGTCGGCTACCTCCAAGGTATCGTTGATGCAGCTAAGAGTGACTACGATGTATCTGTAGGTACTGTTGAAGATCTAGCTAACGTTGAACTAAAGGCAATGCAAGGCGCTCCCCACGGCGACAGAGGTTTTGGAGATGCTGTAGTTGCTATGGAAGGTGACAAAATCGTTGTCGCTTCTATCGATGAATTCCAATTCTCTGAAGGCGAAGGCGTTCCATCATCTGACGGCGCATTCGGCGAAGGTTACGCAGATCCTGCAAAACCACTAGCTTCTAAGATCGCCATTAGCGATTCTTACTCCGCTAACATGGCTGAAAAAGCTGGCTCAACTGTCCAATACAAGGACAACATGGCAGCAATCGAAGACTTTGCAGCTGGCAAAACAGCAGCAGAAGTTCAAGAGACTGTAGATGGAGCAACTCCTGGCGAGGCAATCGACGCCGTAACTGGAGCAACTCTAGCTGATACAGCTGGTTACCTCCAAATGATTATCGACGCAACAAAATAAGCTTCATAAATACACATAAAAAAGCCTCCGAAGCAAATGCTTTGGAGGCTTTTTCTAGTGAATAACTATGCGAACTATATTTAACGAACTTTACTTACCTTCTTCGTAGTTGAAGTCCCGAATGCCATCCTTCATAAAGATGGAGGTAATCGTAACTTTTCCCTCGTCATTGTGCACGCCGAAGCCCATGGTAATCACCACATTCTTTGGTAGCTGCAAAATTTTTCGCTCAATGCGGAAGATAATATCGTAAGTGACCTGGTAGTTCCTTTGATCAGTCGTCTTAATCGCATCCTTGCCTTCGTAGGGGGCAAGGTCCAAAAATTTAGGGTCATTGTAGTGGTTCAGCGTATCGATCTGTTCCTCGATAACCTCCATCAGCACCAGCTTAGCTTCCTTGTTCAGCGTTGAGTTAATGGAATCAATGTGAATGGTTTCGGTAGAATCATCTGCTATCTGGTCAAGAACTTGGGCCATAAATTCGGTTATCACTTCCTCAGTCGCCGCCTGGGCTTCGCTGGTCAGTTCAAACTGATCACCACCGATGACTTCTTCCAAACTAACTGTTTGCTTAGTCGATTGCCCGTCGATGTAAAAGGTGTAGTCATCTAGGTCTAAATAAGAAGGTTCAAAGGAAACGGTGTAAGCTCCTACCAGTACCTTATTTAGATTATAGATCTTCATGCTATCCTTTTTTAGGGCAGTCCCTTCGAGGGCTTTTCCATTCAAACTAAAGGGCACACTGGCTGGGACTTGCAACTCCACAACATCTTGATAGAGTTCATCGAACACCACTTTACCGTCCTTGGTAGGGAAGGTCAAATCATAGCGGTCATGGATGGGGCCCATCTCCTGGGAGTAGACCTCGATATCGATGTAGCCGTCTTTGGCATAGACATAGAGCTCGTCTTTATTATGTTCGTAAACATCCCACTGGAAATAATCTTCCAACAGAGAAGTCGTTGCACTCTGGAAGGATTCTTGATCTGGTAGTATACTTAAAGGAACATAGACGGAAGAATAGAGGAGGTCAGGATCTCTTGTCATTAAGCCGACAGCGAAGTCATATAGAGGACCTGTTGTCACATTCCTGCCTTTATTCTCTTCCAAAGGTTGTTCTTCTGAAGTCTCTACGATACTAGCTTCAAGGCTTGCGCTTTCTTGGCTCGTTTCAATTTCTGCTTGTTCACATCCCACCAAGGTAAAGGCAAGAAGGAGCAGAAGTAGGGTCTTTCGTTTCATGAGACCTCCTTTCTATGAAGTTCACATTATTTTACCATAAGGACCTTGTAAAATATTGAACATAAAGTGAAGATTTAGCCGTTTCGGGTAAATCTCACAGAACGTGTAGAATAATATCACAAATTTGGAGGATGATGATGAAAAGTAAATTAATCGCTATACTGGTTTTGGCGTTGACCTTAACAGCTTGCACAACCGATACCGTTACGGAGACAAGCACCTCAGTGGCCGACCCGGTTACCGCAGAAACACTGCCTGAAGTGAGCACCGAGGAAGTGGCCAACTCTGAATCCGAAGCGGCCGTTTCGGAAGCAGAGGGGTCTTCCGTTGAGGAAACTTCAAGTGAAGAAAGTCAGCAGGCTAGCGAAGAAAGCCAAGCAAGCAGTGAGGAAAGCCAAGTATCCAGTGAAGAAGTAGAATCTTCCCAGGAAGCTTCTGTTGAACCGGCTCAAGGGATGACTCCTGAATTGGAAGCGAAAATTAAAGATGAACTTTTACAACCGGTTGCCGACATGGAGATTGGTACGTCTGGTTCTTCTTTAAAGACAGCTAACTTGGCTGCAGATTGGCTAAACGTATTAGGCGAAGAGCAGCCATTACCTGAAGACGTGGCCCGCATCGCTAAGGAATTCGTCGATGGCCTAGAAGGCAATGACCAAGCGATGTTCATGGAAAGCTATATCATTATCTCCCAAACCGCGGAGAATCTTGCCATCGGTGACGAAGTGACCATCGCAGCTCTTGAAGATAGCGGCGGTATCCTAAACGACAACGCCCTTGAACCACAAGCTTGGGGAGCCTACAAGTCCGTCCTTGACGCGACCCTGGGTGTGCCTGAGAACCAACCTGCTACGTATTAATGCAAAGAGTATGAAGGAGCCGCCCAAAATTTTTGGTCGGCTTTTCTACATAATAGATAGTAGATAGTTTAACACTTATTTCAGACTAGGTCTAAGTTTCTTAGCACAGTAAAGTAAATTTGCAAATATATAAAAATTTTGCTATATTGTAGTTAAAGAGGGAACGTTGTCATTCTCTTAAAAGTCTATCCTAAAAATTAGACAAATTAGAATCCTGAAAAAAGGAACGGGTGGGAAGGCCTGTTCCTTTTTTCAATGGGTAGAATTAAAAAAGCACATATCGTTAGTTTATACTTTAAGGACAGGTAAACTTTTTCATCAATACGTAAAGCAGTAGCAAAGGAGTCAACATGAAAATAATTCACTGTTCTGATTTTCATTTGGGGAAGAAGGTCAACGAGTTCTCCATGATCGAGGATCAGCGCTATATCATAAAGCAGATTTTGGACATCATCGATGAAGAGCAGGCGGATGCTATCATCCTGGCCGGCGACATCTATGACAAGCCAGTGCCACCAATTGAAGCGGTAGAAATCTTTGATGATTTTCTTTACGCTATGGCCCAAAGAAATCTGCCTACCTTTATTATCAGTGGCAACCACGACTCGGCTGAGCGTATTTCCTTCGGGTCCAGGTTGATTGCCCAACGAGGCATCTACTTAGCACCGACTTATCAAGGGCACATGGAAGCGGTAACGCTTGAAGATGAACATGGCCCCATTCATTTTTACATGCTGCCTTTCATCAAGCCGGCTCATGCGAGGCGGTTCTTTCCTGATGATGACATTATCAGCTACACCCAAGGTCTTCATGCCACCATTGAAGCGAGTGAGATAAATCCTGACGAGCGAAATATCCTGATTGCCCACCAGTTTGTGACCGGGGCGACGACGTCGGATTCCGAACGGATCTCCGTCGGCGGTTCGGATAATGTTGATGCCTGGGTTTTTGATGGGTTCGATTATGTTGCTTTGGGCCACATTCACAAAGCCCAACGGATGACCAAAGATACCATCCGCTACAGTGGTACGCCTCTTAAGTACTCCCTTTCCGAGATTGACCACATCAAGTCCCTAACGGTTTTGGAAATGGGTGAGAAGGGGGACATCCATTTGTCAACCAGACCCCTTAAACCCTTGAGGGACATTGTAAGCATCCGAGGCAAGTACCAAGATTTGATGGCAAAAACCTTCTATGATCACCTGAATACTGATGACTACTACGAAATCATTTTGACCGATGAGGACGAACTTTTCGACGTGGTCAACCGCCTACGGAAGGTCTATCCCAACGTCATGCAGATTACCTATGACAATACCAGAACTCGAAATATCGACAAACTGACCATCCCTTCGACCATGGAAAAGCAAGACCCCTTCCAGCTGGTTCAGGATTTTTATCTCACGCAGAATGGCCAGGCTTTGTCAGATAAGCAGGCAGCCTATGCTAAGGACATCATGGAAGAGATTTGGGAGGAGGAATAATGAGACCAACTTATTTAACCCTATCCGCCTTCGGGTCTTACGCAGGCGTGGAAGAGATCGACTTTTCACTCTTGGGAGACAGCGGTATCTACCTGATCAGTGGTGACACGGGATCAGGTAAGACCACCATATTTGATGGGATTACCTTCGCCCTCTACGGGTCTGCGTCGGGAGATATCCGAGAATCCACCATGTTGCGGTCCAAGTATGCAGACGAGACTACACCGACCCTTGTGAAACTGGACTTCACCTATGCTGGGCAAGATTATAAGATTGAGCGGAACCCACCCTACGACCGCTTGAAAAAAAGCGGAGACGGCTTCACTCGCCAACCTGCGGATGCCAGCCTGACTCTTCCGGACGGTAAAGTCGTGACAGGCGCTTCCTCAGTAACCAGTGCAGTCACCGAATTACTCGGCGTCGATCGTAACCAGTTTTCTCAAATTGCCATGATTGCCCAAGGGGACTTCCGAAAGCTGTTGGATGCCAATACCAAGGAGCGGCAAGAAATTTTCCGAGAGATCTTCAAGACCAAGTTCTATCAGGACTTCCAAGACCGAGTGAAAAAGGACAGCGCCAGTCAGGAAAGCAAGGTGAACCAGCTTTCTGCCTACATGGGACAAAATTTATCTACCTTGATGTTGAGTGAATCCGATGAGGCAGATCCTACGAATCCCCTCCTAGCCGTGAAGCAAGGAAGCCTAAGCATGGAAGAAACCCTTCCTTTACTTCGCCAAACCAATGAAAAGGATCAGGCAGAGTATGAGAAGGTAAAAGGAGAGTTGGCATTAACGAACAAGGAATGGGATGCCCTTCTTGCCGTTCAAGAGCAAGCTAAACAGAAAACAAAGTTAGAAAACACCCTGAAAGACCTGAAGGGAAAAGTAAGCCTTGCTGAAGAAGAGGAGAAGCAAGCGGTCAGTTCGTTTAATTTACTGCTCGAAAAGGAACCCGAACATGATAAGCTGCAAGAACAAGCTGTAGGCATTGAGAGTGAGCTGAATAAGTACGACCAACTGGAAGAATTGGATCGCGACAAAAAGAGCATTGAGTCCTCTTTAAAAGCGAAGAACGCGGACTTAGACAGCTTGAACAAACTCATTACTGAGCATAGAGAAACGCTTAAACAGGAAGAGAAAAGCCTAGAAGATTTAAAGAATCCCGAAGCGGAGAAGGAAATAATTAGTTCACGGATTGAGAATGGCCATCGTGTCGTTAAAGACACGGAGAACCTTCTCAACAGGTTACTTGCCCTACAAGACAGAAGGTCCACCTATGGGAAACTTCAAGCAGCTTACAATGCCAAACGAGAAGAGTACCAGAAGTTAGCAGATAAAAAGTTGCGATTGCAAACCCTGTTTTACGATAATCAGGCAGGAATTCTGGCCAGCCAATTAGAAGAACAAAGGCCATGTCCGGTCTGTGGTTCGTTAGACCACCCCAACAAAGCTAAGTTACACCAGGAAGCACCTAGCCAGGCTGAGTTAAAGGAATGGGAAGATAAGGCAGCAAAAGCTGATCATGAAAGGCAAAAAGCCAGCTCAGAGGTCAGCACGCAGAAAGGCGCAATGGATGCTGCTTTAGATTCTCTAAAAGATGCCGGTTGGGAAGAGACCAATGAAAATAGTTTGGCTGAAGGTATCAGCAATACACGTGAAAATCTCAGTAAGTATCAAGCAGAGATGTCTAAATTAGCAAAAGACTTAAAAACTGAAGAAGACAAGATTAAAGAAAAGGCCCGGCTCACCCAAACTATTCAAAAGAGAAAAGATTTAGTGGATGAAAAAACTAAAGAGTTAAATAGCTTGGATAGAGAAATCAGCAGCTTGAATGAACGTTTAAAGCTAGCCGGCACACAAGTCGAGCAAGTTCGGTCAGGTTTGGCTTACGAAAGTAAGGAAAAGGCCTTAGCAGAAATCAAGGACTTGAGAAGCAAGCGACAAGACTTGCGTAATCAACTGGAAGAGGCAAGAAAAACTGCCCAGTCTAAGACTGAGCAGAAGGTGGCCTTACAAGGCAATATTAGCCAGATGGAAAATCAGTTGGCAGGCTATCAGGAGATAGACATTGATGGGTTAGCCAAGCAGGTCACCCAAGTTGAACGTCAAAAAACAAATCTGGAAGCCCAGGAAAGAAGCCAGGACAGACGAATCCAGCACAACATGAATCTGCTGACTAAAGTCGAGGAGGACTACGAAAGTTTCCTTGAAGAAGAAAAGGTCCTCAAGGGTATTCGTAGTTTATCCGACACGGTCAACGGTAGGCTGACCGGCAAGGAGAAGATCATGCTGGAAACCTACATTCAGATGCACTACTTCGACCGCGTTCTGGGTAGGGCTAACAACCGTCTCCTGATGATGACCAACAATCAGTATGAATTGGTCCGAAGGGAAGAGACCAAAATTAACCAACAGAGCGGACTTGAGCTCGACTTCATCGACCACTTTAACGGGTCAACCAGATCGACGAAGACCCTGTCCGGTGGCGAATCCTTTAAGGCTTCCTTGGCCTTGGCGCTCGGCTTAGCCGACGAGGTTCAATCGTCAGCAGGAGGAATCCAGTTGGACTCCCTCTTTATTGACGAGGGCTTCGGATCACTGGACGATGAGTCCTTGGAACAAGCCATCCGCGTGCTCATCGACTTATCGGGAACCAGCCGTTTGATTGGTATTATCTCCCACGTCAATGAGCTCAAGCAGCGGGTAGACAAGCAGATTGTTGTCAGCAAAGATGCTGCCGGTGGATCTACTACACGAATCGTCTTCCTGTAAATCAGATTTACTCTTCAATTAAATATCTTTCATTCATCGCCTTGAGTTTTACGATATCGCCTTCGAAGGGGAACTTAATTTCCTCATCCAGGTTCTCGTTATAGCTCAAGGCGATCATCGTTGGGCCTGCTCCGCTGAGATAGACGCCGACGATATCGTCCCGATAGTTGAGGGCCTTGATTTGGTCATAATCTCGGATCAGTTCCTTCCGATAAGGCTCATGGAGGTAGTCTTCGAAGAGACTTTTTAAATCTGTCCATTCTCCTTGAGCAATCTTCGCGATGAGGAGGGCGGTATGGGCAATATTTTCTGCTGCCTCCCAATGGCCTACTTCTTCAGGGAGTACTGCTCGGCAATCCTCTGTAGACAGGCTATAGTCCGGAATAAAAGCGTAGAAGTTGAGGAGCTTATCCACGTCAAATTTAACTTGTTGAAGCACTTCATCGTTAGAGGTCACGTTGAGGCCACCAAAGATAGCCGCAGCTACATTGTCGGGGTGGCCCTCCATACTGTTGGCAAAACTTAACAGCTGCTCGTCCGTAAAGCGGCTATTGTTCTCCTCATTGGCGAGGACGAGCCCTGCCACGATTAGACTGGCTGATGACCCAAGTCCTCTGGATTGGGGTATGTTCGCTTCGACGATTTTTACTTCTTTTTCAGGGCAGGGCTCCTCGGTTTGGTCATAATAGTAGCGGTAGGCTTCCGTGGCAAGATTCACCTCTTCATTGTCAGGGTCGGCATCAACCAGTTCATAGCTGTTATACAAGTCTAAAGCAATGCCAAGGCAGTCAAATCCAGGGCCAATATTGGCGGAAGTCGCGGGTACTTTAACTCTCATTGGTTAGTATCTCCTTTACAACGTCGATGATTTCATCCGAAGTAATCTTTCGTTTTGAGGCCCCGTCTTCAGCCAAAACTTCTTGCAAACGGCTGGGTATAGGAGCCGAGGACAGGTCCTCAATTTTAGCGGCCATCTCCTCCACACTCAAGTTACCGGCATCCGGCAAGATCGCTTTCAGACTGGTTTCCGGAAACTTGTAGGGGCTAGCCGTGGAAACCACCAGACAGTGATTTTTGCTCGCCTTTGCTGCTTGATAGGCGACGGCCGTGTGGGGGTCGATGAGGTAGCCATGCTCCTCATATACCTCTTTGATACCCCTTATGGTCTCCTCCTGGGAGGTGGATGACCCGAACATGTCATCGGCCAAGTTGGTGGGCCATGTAAAACTTCCCCCAACCTTCAAATCATCAAATAACTTTCTAATCAGGTCACTGTCACCGCCGGATAGATGGTAGAGGTAGCGCTCCAAGTTCGAGGAAACCAAGATATCCATGGATGGAGACGATGTTTTTATGAAGGTCCTTCGGGCGTCATAGGTTCCGGTTTCGAAGAAGTCAGCTAAGACCTTATTCTCGTTAGAGGCGCAGTAGAAGTTTCCGATAGGGAGACCGCAGGCTTTAGCATAAACCCCAGCCAAAATATCCCCAAAGTTACCCGTTGGTACGGAGACGTCCAACAACTCGCCGTCTTTCAAAAGACCATCTTGAATCAACTTCACGTACGAAGTGAAATAGTAGACCATCTGGGGAATCAAGCGACCAATGTTAATAGAGTTGGCGGAAGAAAATACCCAGCCCCTCTCTTGAGCATAAGGCCTCATCTCCTCATCATTAAGTAGAAATTTGACCGCTCGTTGGGCATCATCGAAGTTGCCATCAATCGCAAAGACGTGGGTGCTTGGACTCTTCACCGCTTCCATCTGCCTCTTTTGCATCTCGGAGACACCATGCTCAGGATAGAAGACAGCGATGTCAATGCCTGGCTGAGTGGCGAAACCCTCCAAGGCTGCTGACCCGGTATCGCCGGAAGTTGCCACAAGAACCAAGATTCTTTCCTTCTTTTCCAGATTCCGATAGCCCGCTTCCATGAGGCTGGGCAAAAGACTTAAGGCCATATCCTTAAAGGAAGCCGTTGGTCCATGAAAGAGCTCAAGAAAAGAGTAACTGCCAAGGGTGGTCAAGGGTGCAGGGTAAACACCGACAAACTTTCGTTGGTATACCTTGGTCATCTCCTGAATTTTGTTTACAGGAAAGTCTGGGAAGAACTCAGCCAAGATAGTGGCTGCAACTTCCCCATAAGATTTATCCATAAAATCCTTGTAATCGAAGTGGGGGAAGTGGTCAGGGACAAAGAGCCCTCCATCAGGAGCCAATCCTGATACGAGGGCTGCACTTGCCGTTGCCACTTGTCCCGAAGATCGAGTCGAACGATAATCCATTGGTCACTCCTTAGTTCGGGGTTAAGGTGTTATGGTTGTCATAGATGGTCAATAGATCAGCGAGTACGGCGTAAGCCGTTGGCCGTCCGCCTGCCCCAAAGCCCTTAAAGATGAGGGGTCCGGAGTTTGACCCGTGAACGATGATGGCGTTTTCGCCGTCTTTAAGCCCACCGAGGACGCTATTGGCATCGACCGGAGTTGGCTGAACGCTGATGGTAATATGGTCGTTTTGCTGGGTTGCCTTGGCAATGAGTTTAATGCATTGGTTTTTATTTTCAGCCTCTTGCAAGTCTTCATGTTTAAGGTTGGTGATGCCCTCTCGGTAAATGTTATCAACGGAAATATTTTTCTTAAAGCCGATGTTGGCCAGGATATGAATCTTCCGCATCGTGTCATAACCTTCAACATCTGCGCTAGGGTCGGCCTCAGCAAAGCCCAATTCTTGAGCTTCACTTAGCGCTGCACTGTATTCCATACCCTCTTCCATCTTGGAGAGGATGAAGTTGCAGGTACCGTTTAGGACGCCTTCGATAGCAGAAATCTCATTAGTGATGGCAATGTGCTTCAGGGTCTTTAGGATAGGGATAGCCCCACCTACTGCCGCTTCGTAAAGGAAGGCAACGTCGTTTTCTTTGGCTAAGTCGGTCAGTTCTCGAAGATAGGCAGAGACCATCGCCTTATTGGCGGTGACGAGGTGCTTCTTTGTGGATAAGGCTTCTTTAATGGGGTCAATCATGTCATCGACAGACCCGGTCAGTTCGATAATGACATCAATCTCCGGATCCTGGACGATTTCCTGAACATCTGTCGTCATCTTGTTAAAAGCTTCCTCGTTGCGGTACTTTTCGGCATCCGTGACGAGGATTTTCTTTACTTGAAAATCCTGCCCTAAGGCTTTGCTGATGCTTTCCTTCTCTTCTTCAAGAATCGCATAGCTGGCGTGACCTACCGTGCCATAGCCCAGCAGTCCAATTGTTATCATCCGAATTTCCTTTCTACGAGCTCAGCAATTTGAACTGCATTTAACGCCGCGCCTTTGCGGACATTATCGGCGACTATCCACAGGTTCATCCCATTCTCCACGCTGTCGTCACGGCGAAGGCGGCCTACATAGGTTTCGTTTTTCCCCGCAGCGAAGAGCGGAGTGGGATAATCATTCGTTTCATTATCATTCATCAGAACCACACCTGGTGCATTGGCTAAGATGCCGGCAAGCTCGTCCAAGTCGAAAGCTTCTTCCGTTTCCACATTCGCAGAAACACTGTGGGCATAGCGAACCGGAACCCGGACGGTAGTGGCTGTTGCACCAAAGGCATGGCCCAAAATCTTCTGACTCTCCTCAATCATCTTCATTTCCTCTTTGGTGTAGCCATTGTCGAGGAAGGAGTCGATTTGGGGAATCACATTATCCTGGATAGGATGGGCGTAGCAGCCGTTGTCTTCACCGTCCAGGGCAGCAAGGCCTTTGACACCGGAACCCGAAACGGCCTGATAGCTGGAGAAGATGACTCGCTTAAGGATGTAAGCTCTGTCAATAGCAGCCAGAGCTGGCATGCATTGAATGGTTGAGCAGTTGGGATTAGCGATGAGGAGGTCGTCTTCTTTGATGACATCACCATTGACTTCGGGGACGACCAGAGGGACGTCATCATGCATCCGGAAGAAACTGGAGTTATCGATGACTCGAACACCTGCCTCCATAGCCAGAGGAGCATACTTTTCACTGACTGTGGATCCGGCAGCAAAGAGGGCAAGGTCATAACCTTCAAATTCCTCGGGAGCTAGGGTCTTTACGACATGGCCCTCGCCTCGGAAAGTAATCGTCTTACCTGCCGATTTGGGCGATGCTAAGAACTTAATCTCATCGATTGGGAAGCTTCTTTCTTCCAGTAATTCTATAATCGTAGAGCCAACTAAGCCTGTGGCTCCCACAACGATGACTTTGCTCATTTCTTGCTCCCTTCAAAGGCTTCATAGATGGCGACGACGGCGTCATCGAAGTCCTCGTTACTTACGCCTAAGATGATATTGATCTCGCTGGACCCTTGACTGATCATGCGGATATTGATTCCCTTCTTGGCCAAGGCGCTGAAGAGGAGGGCACTGGTACCCTTGTGGTTGATCATGCCTCGACCAACGACGGCGATAATCGCCAAACCCTTGCTGATGACGATGCGGTCAGGGTTGCAGTAGATCGAAATTTCTTCCGTCAGCTTTTTCTCGATACCATCCAAGGCAGTGGATCTAACGACGATGGAAATGGAGTCTACCGAAGTGGGCAGGTGGTCAATCTTGATGTCGTTACTCTCGAAGATGCTAAGGAGCTTCCGATAGAAACTGTAATCTTCGCTCATCCTTGTCTTCTCCACGCGGATGACGGAGTAGTTGGTCCTGCCGGTGATACCGGTAACCACCGCGTCTTGGACACCATCCTCATCATCGGGGAGGATAAGCGTGCCCGGATGATCAGGCTGGTTTGTGTTCTTGATTTGAATACGGATCTTCTTGTTGCGAACGGGAAAGACCGCATCCTCGTGGAGGACAGGGGCGCCCATGTAAGACAATTCCCGGAGTTCCTGGTAGGTTACCCGTTCGATAGGCTTGCTGTTCGGTACGAGCTGAGGGTCAGCCATGAGGAAGCCGGACACGTCTGTCCAGTTCTCGTAGAGGTCGGCATTGATACTGGCCGCGACAATCGCTCCGCTGATATCCGAGCCGCCTCGGTCCAGCGTCTTGATGTTTCCCTTTTCATTTTGTCCGTAGAAGCCGGGGATGACATAGTAGCCATCGGGCGTAGTTTTTGCCGCTAAAACCTCCGCTGTTTTTTCAAAGTCGACAGCACCCTTGTCTAAGAAAATGACATCAAACGCGTCGATAAAGGTGAAGCCTAGGTAGTCGGCAAGCAAAAGGCCGTTAAGGTATTCACCTCGGCTGGCACAGTAGTCTTGGCTGGCGCCATTGAATATCTTGGTGTAGATGGTCTTCAACTCCGCTTCAATATTGCTGTTGAGTTGCAAGTCCCTCTCAATGCCGACGTAGCGATCTTCGACCACGCTGAAAATCTCACCGAAGTGAAGTTTGTGGCTAGCTAGTTGGTGGCACATGAGGAGGAGGTCCGTCACCTTATGCTTTTCCTTCTTGCCTTTGCCCGGCGCAGAGGGGACGAGGAAGCGGCGATCAGGGTTCGCCTCCATAATCTTTTTCACCTTGATGAATTGCTGGCTGTTGGACAGGGAAGAGCCACCAAATTTAGTCACGATAGTTGAGTTCATAGTCACCTCGATATTTTTTCTTTGTATTTAATATTTATTGCTATTCTAGCATAAAAAACAGTAGGTTTCACAAACTTCACTAACCCCAACGAAGGGCTTAGTCTTTTGTAACCTACTGTTTCATCTTTGAACTATTCAGTTAGCTCTTTGCATTAAATTTCATGATGTTCAATGGATATGGATTCAATGCTATCCTTGAAGGGTTCCAGCCACGTCTGATTATCCATCGCTGTAAAGGTATAGGTGTAATCTTCAATTTGGCTGAAGATAACCAATTGGATTTGATGGATGGGAACACCTTGGAGCACATAGGTCATCTCGTATTGGGCAGTATCGAAACCATCGATTTCGCCGTATTCAACTTCGGTATTTTGGAAGTCTTCAATCTCCAATCCCTGTTGTTCGTAGGCATCCAGCATAAGCTGGCGAATCGCCTCTTGAGTATATTCTTCCTTCTCCGAAACATGGGGCGCTACCGTTAAGTTGATGTTAGACCGGTCATCCGATTCTGCGTTTAGCAACCAGATGTTTTCCGTTACTTCTTGAAAGCCTTCAGGCACCTGTATAGTGACATCGGTTATTTCGACGTCTTCTCTCTCACTCAGCTTTTGTCCACAGGCTGTTAAGGTAAGGACAAAGAGGGCGAGAACGATGATTTTAAAAATCGAGTTTCTGTTTTTCATATGGACCCTTTCACCGTAAATGTTGTTCTCGAATTACTCTCCTAGTCTATTGAAATCAGGGCAAAATGTCAATCTATTGGGACTTTGTGGACTCTTTCCCGATTCATTTATTACTTGTATAATGGAAATATGAAATAAGGAGGTGGCCATGCAGATGTACGAAAACCTAGGACAATTTTATCTTGGCAGAGTTGTGGACTCTACCGACAAGACAACCACAGATGAATACTACCTGTACGATTCCAAAGACCTCACTACCCACGCGGTTTGTGTCGGTATGACCGGGTCCGGCAAGACCGGCCTTTGCATTAACCTGTTAGAAGAAGCGGCGATGGACAATATCCCCGCCCTTGTCATTGACCCCAAGGGGGACATGACCAACTTGCTTCTTTCCTTCCCCGAATTGACAGCAGATAACTTCCAACCTTGGCTCCTACAAAGCGAAGCCGACCAGGAAGGCTTAGATATGAATCAGTACGCCCAGAAGAAGGCTCAGGACTGGAAGGATGGCCTCGCTTCTTGGGACATCTCTCCTGACCGAATTCGCACTATGCGAGAATCCAGCGACATTTCCATCTACACCCCAGGATCCAGCGGTGGTAGACCGCTATCCATGGTTCAAATGATGGACAGCCCCAGCGCCGAAGTCCTTAACGATCGTGAAGCCTTGGCAGACTACACTGAATCCACGGTATCTAGCCTCCTGTCCTTGCTTTCCATCGACAGCGATCCCTTGAGCAGCGAGGAACATATCCTTTTATCCAACATCCTCATCAATGAATGGAATGCCGGCAAGTCCGTCACTTTCCCATCCCTGATTCAGTCTATCCTTAAACCCAACCTAACCACCGTCGGCGTCCTCCCGCTAGATAGCTTCTATACGGAGAAAGAGCGACAAGGGTTGGCGATGAAGTTGAATAATCTGTTAGCATCGCCTCAGTTCAGCCTGTGGATGGAAGGGGAGCCCCTCAACATCGACAAACTCCTTTACACCAATGACGGTAAGCCAAGGATCAGCATCATCTCCATCAACCACCTTAACGATAATGAGCGGATGTTCGTCGTCAGCTCCCTGCTCAATCAGGTCGTCTCCTGGACGAGGAAGCAAACAGGCACCACCGCTTTACGGGCCATCCTCTACATGGACGAAATCTTTGGCTACTTCCCACCGACAGCCAACCCACCATCCAAGAAGCCTCTGCTCACCTTGCTCAAGCAAGCCAGAGCCTATGGCGTAGGGGTCATGCTCACGACCCAAAACCCCGTCGATCTTGACTACAAGGGGCTGTCCAACATTGGGACATGGTTCATTGGCCGCCTCCAAACGGAGCAAGACAAGAACCGCCTCCTCGATGGTCTCCGATCCGCCTCCGGAGTCTCCGACTTCCAGAGCGAAATCTCTGACCTCCTATCCAGCCTTCCCAAGCGGACCTTCCTCGTAAATAACGTCCACAAGCAGGGAACCCTCATCTTCCAGACAAGGTGGGCCATGTCCTATCTAGCCGGCCCTCTGACGAAAAGCCAGATTAGCCTCTTGGAGAAGGACAATACAAGTCCAGCTGTGCCAACTCAAGCCCAAGCTCATGTTCCACCGACCAACGAAGGCAGCGCCTTCAGTGGTCAGGCTCCCGTCGTAGGTGTAGCAGCCTCAACCAATGAAACTGCTCAGGCCGAAGTCACTGAGGAAGCACCAGGAGATGAAGGCATCAGTGTAGCTCCAAAAATTGCCAATGGGGTAGACCAGTTTTACGTTCCGGCAGTAGAAAGTTCTAACAGGCTCCGTTACTTGCCTAGCCTTCTCGCCGCTTACGACATTCACTACGAAGATACGAAAGCTAAGATTAACGAGATGAAGCAGGTGGTCCAAAACACCTATATCAAAAACGAAGTAATCCCAGTGGATTGGACCAAGAACACCGGCTTCGAGATTGACTTAAATAATCTAAAGAGCGAACCCCAATCCGGCGCAAGCTATGAAGAGCTTCCTGCTGGTATGAATCTTAAGACCACCTTCAATAACTGGCAAAGGGACCTAGTCGATACGGTCTACCGCAACGACCGCCTGATGATCTTCCAACACAAAATTACGAAGGAGTATTCTCGTCCTGGTGAAACTGAACAAGAGTTCATGCTTCGCACCGAATCCCTGATCAAGGAAGAAAGGGATAGGGCTATGGACGACCTCCGCCTCAAATACCAAAAGAAGATTGAAACCATGGAAGAGAGAGTCCGCAAGGCAGAACTTACCGTAGATAAGGAAAAGGAACAAGCCAAGGCGGCCAAGACAAATACTTTTGTCAGCATAGGCTCCACGGTTCTCGACAGTATATTGGGTAGAAAGTTATTCGGCAAATCCACAGCCAGCAAAGCAGGTTCTAGTGCAAGGTCAGCAAGCCGAGCCCGCCAACAGGAGCAAGACGTAGCAAGAGCCGAAGAAAACGTCCGCAAGTACCAAGAAGATGTGGAAGCATTAGAAAAAGAATTGGAAACCGAATTACAAGAGCTTTCGGATAAGTACAATCAAACAGGTGATCACTTAGACCATGTTGAAATTTCACCGAAGAAGAAGGACATCCAAGTCAAAGCCTTCTCCCTGGTCTGGTTACCGTTTGAGGAAGCTGCTGATGGCCTTCGTCCCTTGTTTGAAACACAAGAAGCAACCGCGCACAGCTAAAACATATATCTAAAGCTCATATCAATGAACCACAAAAAGAAAGGAGGAGATATGCTAAAAGAAAACAAGTTTTTGTTTCTGGGCATGATCATTATTGGTGCTGCCCTTGCCATATTCTCTATCTATAACGATATTGTCCTGCTCTACGGGTTGGGCGTTCTCCTGGTGGGGTTAGCGTTAAAGCTCACCGAACCGGAAGCAAATACGACGACCACAAACTCAAAAAAGCTGAAGTAGAGAATAGTAGATAGAAAGGGGAGTGTAATGGTAGCCCAAACCTGTTGTTTACTGGCCGCTATACCGGCCATCATCATTGGCATCATCATCTTGCTCATCCGAGGAATAATAGCCTTCTTCAAATTTTCCTTCACCTTCGCAGGCATCTTCATCATCATTGCCATCGTTTGGTACTTAACTGAAGGCAGACGTAATGACAAGAAGTAAAGAAGCACTATTTCGTTTTGATCACATGAAATACCTGGAGATTCTGGATATTCCGGAATTAGAGATACATGGCCCGATAACTGCAATCATCGGGCCAAGCGGGTCGGGAAAATCGACCCTTTTTCGCTTGCTGAATAAATTAGTTTCACCGACCTCCGGCCAAATCTTTTTCAGGGGCAAGGATCTAGCCTCCCTAGACACCGTAAGTCACCGGCGGGAAGTGGGGATGCTATCTCAAGACCCCGTCCTCTTTGAGGAGACTATCAAGGAGAACCTGATTTATCCCTTCCGTCTCCAGGATAAGACACCACCCACCGATGACGAAATGAAAGACTTATTGGAAAGGGTCCAACTCAACTTTCCCCTCGACCAACGGGTGGACAAACTGTCCGGCGGCGAGCGACAACGAATCGGCCTCGTCCGTTTGATCCTTAGCGAGAGTCAGGTCTTCCTCTTGGATGAGCCAACCTCAGCCCTAGATGATGTCAACGGGGAGCTCATCCTGAACCTCATCACTGAAGAGGCGAGAAACAACAACCGGTCTGTCATCATGATCACCCACAGCCAGGATACAGCCTTCCGCTATGGTGACGAAGTTATTCGAATGAAAGAAGGCCATATCATCGACAAGGAGGTGGGCAATGGACCAACTCTTTAACTCGCCAGCCGCCAAGGAATCCTTCCTTCAGATTGGGATTGCCTCGATTTATGTCCTCATCGTTTTAGTGATTATAAACCGGAAGCAATTAGGGCTCGAAAAGGACATCATCATCGCCTCCATACGGATGACGGTCCAGCTCCTCTTTGCGGGCTTCTTCCTAACGGTCATCTTCGAAAACCCCCATTGGTTACTTAGCCTAGCCGTCCTCCTCTTCATGGAAGCCTTTTGCGTTTACACCATTGTTAAGAAATATAAAAATGGCTTACATAAGGAATTGATACAGGTGATTGCCCTAGGCATCTTCCTTGGAACCACCTTCACCGTGTTCTTCTTTACCTTTTTCGTCCTCAGGGCAGAGCCTTGGTATGACCCCACCGCCTTCATCCCCGTCGGCGGTATGCTCATCGGCAACTCGATGACTGGCGTCAACTTAGGATTAAACGCCTTGGTAGAAGGAATGGAAACCAACCAAGCCACGGTCCAAGAAAAACTGATACTGGGCGCCACACCACGGCAAGCCTCCAAGTTGGTCATCCACCGAGCCTTCAATAACGCCGTTACCCCAACCGTGAATTCCATGTTGGGCATCGGCATCGTCTTCTTGCCGGGTATGATGACCGGTCAAATTCTGGGCGGTTCCCTGCCCATCACAGCCGTGAGTTACCAGACAGCCATCATGATGGCCATCCTCTGTTCCGTCGTCATCAGTTCCACGGTTGTCATCTTCCAAGGGGTGAAGACCTTCTTCAATAAGGAGAGTCAGTTGATTGATTTTAGGAATGGGAAGTAAATTAGTATGCAAATGAATAGGGACTGTGTCAGAATTTTAGTCATTCTGATGCAGCCCGTTTCTTGGGGGGTGATAACCTCCAGCAATGCAATAGTTATCAAGACAGCCCACGCCTTCCAAACGACTTATAAATCATATTTTCAAAACATCGATTTATGTTTTACATTTTTTCGGGGACAATAATACATTTTTTCAAACTATCGATTTATGTTTTACTGTTTTCCTGACTTTCAGTAAAATTGTTACAGATTATTAATCTTTTCCGTCTTTTTCAACAAATTACTTAAACCATTTTTTCAAATTTCTCAAAAATGTTTTATCGCCTTCCGAATTTTATAAGTCATTTTTTTGAAATATCAATTTATGTTTTATATCAGGCCATACAAACATTTCCCCCTGGGGAGTTCCAACCCAAAACCACGTGGGCCATCCACCTGACCCCAAAACTACAAACAAAAAAAGCGACTTGCGTATGCAAGCCGCTTTTTCCGTATCCTAATAGGTCTCTACAAAAATCTCAAAGTGGTCGATGGGGTGGTCACATGCTGGGCAGCAATCCGGAGCATCAGTTCCTTCGTGAATGTAACCACAGTTGTTACACTTCCAACGGACGACCTCGTCACGGTGGAAAACTCTGTTGTTTCTGACGTTGTCCAATAACTTTTGGAAGCGAGTTTCGTGAGCTTCTTCTACTTCGGCAATCTCACGCCAGACGGTAGCAATCTCAGGGAAGCCCTCCTGATCAGCGATATCGGCGAAGCTAGGATACATGTCACAAGCCTCCTCGTGCTCACCATTGACGGCTCCTTGTAGATTTTCTTCCGTGCCGGCATAGACTACGGGGTAGTCCCACTCAACTCGGATTACTTCTTCAGGCTCAAAGTCTTCCCGAAGGAACTTGAAGAAGCGCTTAGCGTGCTCCTTCTCGTTACGAGCAGTTTCTTCAAAGATATTTTGAATCTGGACGAAGCCATCCTTCTTTGCCTGACTAGCCGCGTATGTATATCTCATATTTGCCTGAGATTCTCCAGCAAAAGAGATCATTAAGTTTTGCGCTGTCTTAGTACCTTTAAGTGATTTCATATAATCCTCCTTATATTAAACCTTGACCAATAAATGTCTATATCTATTATACCCTAAGGCAGGCCTTGTTTACCTATTCATCAAAATTACAGAGAAAAAGCCCTGAAAGACGGGGCGTCTTATCAGAGCTTAATGCAAAAATAATTATTAAGGAAGTTTATCGCTATTAACCGCCAAGTCAATCAACACCTGAACCATGGTCTTCAGCTGACTTTCGTCGATATCAAAATCACCGTGGTGGTGAGGGGCCGAGTTCTCGGGACCACTTTGGGTGCCTACCCACATGAAGCAAGAGGGGACGACTTGGGAGAAGTCGGCGAAGTCTTCGCCACCTAAACCAGGTGTGGAGTTGGTGATGACTTTGTCTTGACCAAAGAGGGGGGTAAGGACTTCTTGGGCGTACGCTGTGGCCTGATCGTCGTTCAAGGTAATTTCCGCAGCGTTGTAGTTCTCGAATTCGGCTGTACAGCCGTGGACTTCGGCAACTAACTTAGCAACCTTCTCGATCCTTGCCAAGAGGTCTTCTCTCGTTTCTTGATTCAGGCATCGAAGGGTGCCTTGGAGTTCACCCGAGCTCGCGACGACATTTCTTCTTGTTCCGGAATTAATGGAACCGACGGAGATGACCGCGGGGTGGAGGGGGTCCTTCTGTCTGGAAATCAATGCTTGGAGTTCAACAAGGATGGACGCGCTGGCTAGTGCGGCATCGTTGGCTTCGTTGGGACGGGAAGCGTGTCCCGAATAGCCCTTCACTGTGATCGTCCAATTGTCGGTTGAGGCTGTCTTTGGTCCAGGGGTGATGTCGATGGTTCCGGAAGGCTTATGGGAAGCGACGTGGAGACCAAAGGCATAATCAACGTCTTCAAGGAGGCCGTCCGCGACAAAGATGCGGGCGCCTGCGCCGATCTCTTCAGCCTGTTGGAAGGCAAACTTGATGGTGCCAGCGAGGTTGTCTTTGCGGCCGTTGAGGACTCTTAACGCGCCGAGGAGGGCAGAGCCGTGAGCGTCGTGGCCGCAGGCGTGGCAGAGACCTTCATTCTTGGAGGCATAGGGGACGGTTTTGGTGTCTTGAAGTTCGAGGGCGTCGATATCTCCTCGGAGGAGTATAGTCTTGCCCGGCTTGGCTCCTTTGATCGTGGCTAGGGTGCCGGTTTCGCCAACGGTGACATAGTCAACACCTAGTTTATCGAGGGCGTTACGGATGTACTTCGCTGTCTCATATTCCTTCAGAGAAGCTTCAGGATGGGCATGGAAGTGTCTCCTGGTTTCTATTATGGAGTCCTCAACGGCGAGGACATCAGCATCATATTTAATGGTCATGCTTCCTTCTTTCTTCTTTGTGTGAGGCTAGACCTATTGGTCTAAGCCGTCCCATGCGGTGATTTGTGAACCCTTTGAGGACTCATCGATAACTGCTGCAGTTTCATCAGTTTGGTAGTATTCCTTGACGAGCTTGAGGTACCATTCGTTCTCTGTATCTTCCTCGCGGGAAACGATGATGTTGACGTATGGTGTAGAGTTGTCGTCGACAGGCTCTAAGAAGAAGGAATCTTCAGCAGGGTAGAAGCCCGCGTCAACGGCCATACCCGAGTTGATCGCAGAGGCCACAACATCATCTAAGCTTCTGGCTGTTTGGTTGGCATTCATTGGGATGATTTCCAAGTTCAATGGGTTAGCAGTGACATTGTCCAGGGTGATCGGTTCACCAGGATTACCTTCAACTTCGATCAAACCAGCGGTTTGAAGGAGGAAGAGGGACCTTGCATAGTTAGTGACGTCATCGGGAATCGCGATACGGTCGCCTTCTTTAATTTCGCTGACATCGGTAATTTGGTTAGAGTAAAGGCCGATTGGTGCGAGGACGGTATCACCGATAGGAACAAGGTTGTTGCCGGTTTCGGTGTTGAAGTTATCCAAGAAAATCTTGTGTTGGAAGGAGTTTAGGTCAAGGTCACCGGAAGCAAGAGCTTCGTTAGGTTGGTTGTAGTCGGTAAAGCTGATGATTTCTACTTTGATGCCTTCGCCTTCTTCGAAGCGAGCAGCGACATCTTTCCATGGTTCGTTATTTTCACCAACGACGCCTACCTTGATGACTTCTAGCTTCTCGGTGCTTACGTCGGATGATTCCGTGCCGGTTTCGCTGCCGCTAGTTGCAGCTGAGGAACTTTCCGCGTCGTCACCACCACAAGCTGCTAGAGTGAATACGAGGACCAAAGTGAGTAAAAGTGCCAATAAATTTTTGAAATTCTTCATGATATTCTCCTTTAATTTTTGTTTATATGAATTGATAATTATCAAAATTCACCGGGATTAGTGGCTGGTCTTACGGATCAGGAAGTTAGCGATGCCCTGAATACTATAGACCAAGATGAGGATGATGAGCAGGGAGATGAGGGTGACATCGTCCTTGTAGCGGTTGTAGCCTACGTTGATGGCTAACTTACCGATACCTCCTCCGCCGATGGTGCCGACCATGGTGGTTAGACCTAGGAGGCTGATGAGGGTGATGGATCCTGCTCGGATGAGCTGGGGCAGACCTTCTCGGAAGTAGACGGAGAAGATGATGTCGAGGGGGCTGTCGCCCATGGCCTGAGCTGCTTCAACGACTCCCTTGTCGATGGAGGTTAGGGCTTGCTCCACTTGCTTGGCAAAGAAGGGGATAGCCGAGACCGCCAAAGGCACGATGGCTGCTTCGTTACCGATTCGTGTTCCGACTAAACCTTTGGTAAAGTCGGCGAGGACGGCAACGAGGATGATGAAGGGGATGGCCCGGAAGAGGTTGGTCAACTTATCTAAGATACTGTTGACAATACGGTTTTCCAGGATCCCTCCTTTAGAGGTGACAACGAGGAGCACGCCTAAGGCAAGACCGATGATAGCCGCGTAGAAGGCGGATTGTAGGGTCATCTGGATGGTGGCCAAGGTTTCGGAGACAAAGTCGTCTCGGATTTCCCAGGAGTAGGCGAAGTATTCTCGCAATCCTCCTATGAATTTAGAAAAGTCCATCCTGACCTCCTTCAATAAAGCGTAAGCTTGTGTTCTTTTCCTTTAGGTAGTTGACAATCTGGGGAAGCTTGTCCAAGTTGCCCTTGAAGGCAACTACCAGGTTACCGACGGGGACGTCGGAGATAAGTTCAATGCTGCCGGCTAAGATATTGGTTTTCACCTGCCAGCGGGTGTAGATTTCGCTGATCATTGGTTCCGTTGCGGATTCGCCGAAGTATTTAAGTTCCGCCAAGACTTCATCGTCATCCAGTTGAATCAAGTTGGTGCGGATTTTCTCGATGGTTTCTCTCGTGTTGGTTGCCGTTTCAACAAACTCTTGAGCGACCTCGGTTTGAGGATTGGCGAAGATTTCCAAACTGGTTCCCGCTTCGACGACCTTGCCGTCCTGCATGATGGCACACTTGTTGCAGATTTCTTTCACCACATCCATCTGGTGGGTGATGATTACAATCGTTAGTCCTAAGCGTTCGTTGATGTCTTTTAGAAGGCTTAGAATCTGCTTTGTGGTCTTCGGATCCAGTGCGCTGGTTGCCTCGTCGCAGAGGAGAATCTGGGGATCACTGGCTAAGGCTCTGGCGATAGCACATCGTTGTTGCTGGCCGCCGGATAATTGCCTTGGATAGTTCTTCTCTTTATCTGAAATACCGACTAAGTCTAAGAGCCAACGAGCTCGTTCCAACTTTTCTTTCTTAATTTCTTTCGTTTTGCGGAAGGAGTAGAGGACCTTGTCAGAAAACTTTTTATTCTCGGGCTTCTTGAAGCCTTCGGTGAACATGGCCCACCTATTCTTGAGCCCAATCTTTCGGATGGGGTAGAGGACATTCCCTAGGACCGTTCGGTTATAGAGGAGGTTGAAACTCTGGAAGATCATACCTACCTTTTTTCGTTCCTTTCGGAGGTCGGGCGGGGACAGCTCCATCAGGTTCCGCTTAATGACGGGGTCACCTTCCACTTCGGGTTGTTCTTCGATGATGACATCGCCCTTATTTGGCCGCTGGAGGAGGTTGATAGTTCGCACCAAGGTTGACTTTCCCGCACCGGAGAAACCGACGATGCCGTAGACATCTCCCTTCTCCACCCGCAGGCTGACATCATCCACAGCCCGAACCGTATCAAAATCCACGGTTATATTTCTTAAATCGATCATCTTTACTCCTTCATAAAAGAAAAGGGAGAAAGCCTTGAGCTTTCTCCCATAAAAAAAGCCCTTCTGTCACTATGACAAAAAGGACGAATTTCTCCGCGTTACCACCTTAATTGCATATCCAAAGATATACCTCTTCAAGCACCATCATGCTCTAACTCTGTAACGGGAGTTCCCGTATAATTCTACTATCGAATTATCCCATCAAAGGCCATGTTCGCTAAATCTCCAACTCGCCCCTCTCAGCATTCCAGGGCTCTCTGTAGAATCTTCCTTCTAGCTACTCTTCTTTTCAACTGGTTTAATATTGATTGATGTGAATAATATAGTCAATAAAAAAGGGGATGTCAAATTTATTTAAATAAAGTTTTTTACGGGGGGTTATGGCCTAGGGTATAAGTACAAGCAAGTTGAAAGTGACGTAAAGAGCGAAGGAGAAGGCCATGAAAGCAGTAAACATCTACTCGGTGACCCGTGTTCCCGATTGGCGCCTGATGAATGAAATGGAACAACAGCTGTCGAACCGCCTCTACCGCCTCCACAACGATAACATCGAGGAGGTTAGCTTCTCCGTTCTAGCGGGGGCCATGAAAATGCAAGGCGAAATCGAAACCGACGACCTGGACAATCTTTTTAGCCCAAGCAATTTTCTCATTTCACCCATCACGACACCGGAACGTTTCCTCAATCATGAATATTTCCTGACTTCCCATCAGCAATTTATTAAGCGGGAAATTATGGCCTTGGATCACGATGCTCGAAAAGCCCTCTTCATCGGCATCAAGGGTCGACCAGGGACGGGGAAGTCCCTTCTCCTTTACGACATTGCCTTGGAGTTTGCCCGGGAATATCCTACCCTCATGATTCACTGCGGCGATCTTCCTTATGGTTTGCAGCGACTTAACCGCGCCCTGACGAGGCTACACCTTTATCAACTACGTGACGAAGCGAGACGACGAAACCGATTACTTTGCCCAGCTGCCTAGCAGGTATGACAGCTACTCGGTGATTGGTCAAGAGTTTGATCAAGTGGTTATGGTTCTCAGCGATATTTTCTATTACGAAGATAATCTCCTGCGAGCGGAATCTACCGTCAACGCAGATTTCCTCTACACTCAGATGCTCTATCAGGGGATAACGAGAGCGCGGAAGGGGCTCGCCATCATCATTTGGGAAGATGTGGAGCTGTTGGAATCGATACTGCCGATATTGACTAATGAGTGGCCGGATAATGATGAAAACAGTGACGAAATTATATAAAAGTTGTGATGTAAATCAATTTACATGGCCCCCGATTTTGCTAAAGTAAAAGAGTAAAATAAGGCAAGCGAGAGACGCAGCCATAAATCATAAAGGAGCCAAAAATGACAATGAATCGTGAAGAAAAGTTAAAAACCGTATTGCGCAGCCTCCATGAAGACGGAGACAGAGAGGGAGCACAGCAGGAACTTCGCACTCTTTTGGAAGAAGTCAGCGCGGATGAACTAGGCAGGGCAGAGTCAGCCTTGATTGAAGAAGGCATCAATCCTAAAGAAATCCAAGGGCTATGCAGCATGCACGCAGGCGTCGTCCTCGACCAAATCGTTCAACCGGACCCAACCGGTGTAACCAATCAGGAAGGCCACCCAGCTTACGTTTTCGTCAAGGAAATTGAAGGTCTTCGTTCCTATTTGGACAACGAGTTCAAGCCTTTGTTAGAATCCTTTAAAGCAAATCCGGAAGACAATCGCGAAGCCTTACTTGAAGGAGTCGACAAGTTAGCCGCTTGGGACCTTCACTACGACCGTAAAGAAAATCTCATGTTCCCCTTCCTCGAAGAAAACGGCATTACAGCTCCACCAAAGGTCATGTGGGGAGTCGACGACGAAATCCGCGATGCTCGAAAGGCATGGAAGCAAGAACTTCTTGAGGGATCTACTTCTGTCGAGGCAGGCGAAGACTACCTAACGCAACTTGAGGAGATGCAAACCAAAGAAGAGCGCATCCTCATGCCAATGCTTATCGAAAATATCGATGCTGAAGGTTGGTTGTCCGTTGCCAAGGGCGGCGAAGACTATGACTATGTCTTCAATGATTTCGACGGTGCAAGACGCGAAGATATCGATGGATGGATTGCCCACAACGACGAGTTGATTACGGAAGTCAAGAAGGCCGGTCTCGTTGATGCTCCTAGCTCACCAACCGCTAGCCAAGATAACCCACTGAAAGAGGGCTGGGTTTCCTTTGACGGCAATGGCATCATGACAGTCGACGAACTTCGTTCCGCTATCGACGCCAGTGAAGTAGACTTCACGTTTATCGGCAAAGACGACAAGGTCCGCTTCTTCTCCGAGAGTGATCATATGATCTTCAAGCGTCCACGAACCACCGTTGGCCGTGACGTCATGCTTTGCCATCCACCTAAGTCTCACCCAGTTGTCGAACAGCTCCTAGAAGACTTCAAGAGTGGAAAGAGAACTTCCGAGAGACGTTTCTTCCGACGTGGCGACGAGCTCGTCTACGTTCGCTACCTTGCAGTATTCAATAGGGATAAAGAGTATGTTGGAACGCTTGAGCTTACTGAAGATATCGAGTACTTGAGAGAGATTTTTGAGGATGAGCGTTTTAAACCTGGCAAGTAAGAGATAAAACCAAGAGACCCGCTTCATGGTAAGCTGGTCTCTTTTTATATCGGAACTAGAGGATATTTGGTATGATTAGAGTAAATTAGAGTTCGTTAATTAAACAGTAAAGCGAGGAATACAATGGCCAAATTAAAAGAAAACATTAAAATCAGAAGCACCGAGATAAAGAATCGTTTAGTCATGCCGCCCATGGCGACATCTAATTGTAAAGAGGACGGTATCATCACAGAAGATTTGATCAACTATTATGATGACAGGGCAAAGTCAGGTCACATTGGAATGATCATCACAGAGCATGCCTACATAACTCAGCAGGGTAAGGCAAGTCTAAACCAGATGTCCATCGCTGATGATTCAACCATCGAGGGACTGACTAAATTAGCGAGAACGATTAAGCAGTCAGGCTCTACGGCAATTATTCAAATTAACCACGCGGGTTCACGAACCAATGAGGAAACGACGGGGATGAACCCCGTCGGACCTTCTGCTGTTGACCATCCGGCTGTTGAAAAATTCAGACTTTCCGAAGCCGAGGCGCTAACGAAGGAAGGAATCGACGAGATTGTTCAGCTATTTGCTCAAGCAGCGAAGAGGGCAGAACAGGCAGGCTTTGACGGCGTCGAGGTTCACTCGGCTCATGGCTATCTGCTTAACCAGTTCTATTCACCATTGACCAATAAGCGAGTCGATGAATACGGCACCTCCCAAATCCAAAGTAGAGTCCGTTTCCACAAGGAAGTTTTACAGGCCATCCGCCGAGTAGTCAGCGATGACTTTATCGTTGGTCTCCGCCTGGGAGCTTGCGATTACAAGCTGGGTGGTTCAAGCGTAGAAGATGGAGTGAGAGCGGTTCGCCACCTAGATTCCTATATTGATTACATCCATATCACGGGAGGTATCTTTGGTTACACCACAGCTAGACTTGAAGGTGCGGGATATTTTAGGGACGCGAGTATGGCCCTCAAAGAGGACGGTACGATTAAAGCGCCGGTTATTCTAACAGGAGGAGTCAAGACGCTAGATGCTGCGAATAAAGTTCTGGAAGATGACTATGCGGATATGGTTGGCGTGGGTCGGGCCATATTGAAGGATGCCCATTGGGCTGATGAGGCGTTTGAGAAATAGATAAATACGAAAAGAATTATTTTTAATACAAAGGAAGGGCTGTGTCAGAATGTTTAGTCATTCTGACACAGCCCCTTCTTTTTAGGGTGATAACCTACAGAACTGCGATTTTCTATTTTGTATGGATACCACTATGACTTATATACCAAATCAACTTTTCTTCATTTTGGTATATAGACTTTCACCCCGTTTATATACCAAATGGGGAACACTTCACAAGATGCCTAGACAATGCAATAGATTTCAAGTCAGCTCACGTCTTCCAAATGACTTAATAAAACATTTTTTCAAATTCTCCTAAAATGATTTATTGCCTTCCAAATTTTATAAAACATTTTTTTGAAATATATATTTATGTTTTATATCAGGCCATACAAACATTTCCCCCGAGGAAGTTCCAACCCAAAACCACGTGGGCCATCCACCTGACCCCAAAACCACAACAGAAAAACAGATCACCAAACCCCACTTTCCATCGGACGTAATGACGATGGATATGAGACAGAAGTAGGGCCATACGGCGGCGAAAACATCTACTGGTTCCGCTCAACGGGTACTTTAGCATTGGGATGGCAATACGTTCCAACAGAGTCCTTCGTTCCCGGTGAAGGTGTCTCCAATATGTGGCACTATTTCACTATCCACAAGGGTGACTCACAGGGATGGCACACGATTGATGGAAGCATCTACTACTTCGATCCTATCTATCGCAATATGTACACAGGTGTGAAGTCCACAGGCGATGGAATTTACAGCTTTAACAAGTGGAATGGTAACTTAGAGACCGGTGCTGTAAAGAACTTCACCAACGGTAAGCCATTCAGACAGTTATATTTCTACGGACCTACTCAATATGAATTATCTAATGCATGGTTAAATGACGCAGACTGGGAACAACAAACACGCGGACAACACTTAATCAACTACGGATTACGCTTTGAAGATGTTCCATTCTGGTGGTATGGCCATGATCTAGCAAACCATATCGGTGTTTACTGCTCTGGTGCAGCTTATGATATTCTCACTACATTCGGTATTGAGTTCCCTGGACCAACGGCAGACAACATGCCTGCGAATTACGATCCAAACTACAAGTACAATGGTTTCAACACCTATGACTTAGGTTATGCCATGGTTAATGATCAACTTAACTACCACGTTGGTGAATTCTACTTTGGCGGCAACTTAGATTTGTTACAAGCAGGAGATGTCTTCTTTGGTTATGACCCATACTATTCGTATTATCATAGCGATAACAACTGGGCAAACCATACGACCATGTACGCTGGACAAAATAACGGTGTTCATTATCTATTGCATAGTGCAGGCAGACACGGCTATTCAATCGAGCCAGTATCTGAGGTTACCTACAACTGGGGATATGGCTTACGACCATTAGCCAAGAGATTGTACTAGTTAACACCTAAAGAGAGAGTCCTTCGGGGCTCTCTTTTTTTTGCCTAAGCGAAAGCAAAAAAAAGCTAACCCGAACTTCAGGTTAGCTTTCATGTGTCTTATTCGATTATTAAATCTAGCAAGCATCCAAAGGATTTAAGAGGTTGTAGAGTGCCTTGACATGGACCCCTGTAGCTCTTTCAGGAAGGTAGTCATTCGCCTTACTTAAGAAAGCCGTGCCGGCAATATCCAGATGCAACCATGGAGTATTTTCGTCGGCGAGGAATTCGCCAACGAAGAGGCCTGCAGTAACTGTTCCAGCCATGCGGCCAGGGGAGTTAAGGAGGTCAGCAACCTTCGTCTTCTTGTTCATCTTGGCAAACTTCTTATCGTTAGGCATTAACCAAACCTTCTCGCCGGCAACGTCACAAGCTTCTTGGAATTCCATGTAGAAGTCGTTGTTGTTGGTAACTGCTGCGGTGTACTCTTCACCTAGAGCAACCAAAGCTGCGCCGGTCAAAGTAGCCAAGTCGATGACACGGTCAACCTTCTTCTCACTGGTGATGTAGTAGAGGGCATCCGCCAGCGTCAAGCGACCTTCAGCATCCGTGTTGAGGACTTCGATGGTTTTGCCAGACATGGAACCGATGATGTCGCCGGTTTTGAAGGCATGGCCTGATACTAGGTTTTCACAAGCCGCAACGACAGCCGTGACGTTAACCTTCGCCTCAGCCTTAGCAAGTGCTAACATGGTGCCGATGACCGTACCAGCGCCACCCATATCGGAGTGCATGGTAGCCATGCTTTGACCCGGCTTAATGCAGTAACCACCACTATCGTAAGTTAGGCCTTTACCGACAAGACCGGTAACTTCGTCAGAATCAGGGTCGCCCTTGTATTCCATGATGATGAAACGTGGGTCGTTGTCCGAACCCTTAGCAACGGAAAGGAAGGCGTCCATGTGCAAGTCATGGATTTGGTCCTTGTCCAAGATGGTTACTTCAACGCCAACAGTCTCTAAGGTGTCGCGTGCACGGTCAGCTAAAGTCTCAGGGAAGATGATGTTGGAGGTCTCATTGACCAAATCACGGGCGAAGAAGACACCTTCCAATTGGTCCTGAACGCGCTTCAACCCTTCCAAGTGCTTTTCCTCTGGACCATGGTCAGGCACATAGTGCAAGGTCAAGTCGTAGTCTTTCTTCTCTTCTGTCTTCTTGGTGAAGTGGTAGTCGATATTCATGACCCCTTCCACAAAAGCCATAGAAGTCTTTCTCTGACAGAAACCAAGGTCAGGCATTTCCACCGTTGCTTCGGTTACCTTGTTTTGCTTCAATTCTTTGGCCAACTTGTAGCCAAGCGTTCTCAAGTCGATAAGGGTAAACTCGTCTAACTTGCCAAGCCCGACTAGGTAGTTCACGCCACCTTCGCCGTCAGCTACATAAGAAATCTTGCCAAAACTGCCATCAAAGAAGAGATTCTTCATCACGCCTTGGTCAGGTGTATTATCCTCATCTTTTTTCTTTTCGACGAAGTTGACCTTCACTCCGCCTTCTTTATAAAAATCTACTTTAACCATTGTTTCTCCTTTCTGGTTTTACATTATTTCTTATTATAGCCTAAATTAAGATTTAGGGAGTTGATGACAATCAATTATTATCGATTAAAAGCCATGACCATTCACTACGTTTAACAAAGTTTAAACATTTTTAAAATTTATTGCGTTTGCATATGAAATATTTTCTGGCTTGCTTTACAATTAATAATCATACCTTTGCAGAAATCTCTGCAAAAGGAAATTTGAGGAGGAAGAATGAAGAATAGAAAAACGTGGGCCATCCACCCGTCTACCAAAACCACAACAAAAAAAGCAGTGCGACCAAGCCCCTCTTTTCTTGTCTTGTTGTATCTCACTAGTTTGTGGCTCATCAATTATATCAGCAGACAAAGAGGACTTGGTAATTTGCCAAGTCCTTCTTTGTTTTATAGGGTCTATTTTGCAACAGCCCCTTTTGTTGGGGTAAAGTCTAATGAAAGTTGATTGAAAATATGATATCTTAAGTCCTAATATTTAATAAAGTTACATCAACACCTAGGAGGCAAAGATGTCTGCTAACGAAATCTACAAAAAAGGATTGAAAGACGGGATACCCATCTTTCTCGGCTACCTTGCCGTGTCCTTTTCCTTTGGCATACAAGCAAAGCTCATCGGTCTAACCATCTTCGAAGCAGGCTTACTTTCCGCGACCAACCTGACTTCAGCAGGTCAATTCGCCGGTCTCTTATCCATTGCCAGCAATGCCGCATTAACGGAAGTGATTATTTCCCAATTGATCATCAACTCAAGATATATTCTGATGAGCTCCGCTTTGTCTCAGAAGATCAATCCGAAAACGCCGATCTTGCACCGGGCTGTTATGGCTTTCGGTGTCACCGACGAAATCTTCGCTTTATCTAATGCTTATCCAGGGGAGTTGAACCCCTTCTACCACTATGGGCAGATGACGGTTTCTATCTTGGGTTGGACGCTGGGTACGATTCTTGGTGTCATCTCTGGAGATATTCTACCGGCAGGAGTCGTCGCCTCGCTAAGCATCGCTCTATACGGCATGCTAATTGCCATCATCGTGCCGCCCTCCAAAGAAAATCACATATTAAAAGGACTGATCATCACATCGATGGTGGCATCCTTTACGTTTTCTGTGATGCCGGTCGTGAAAGAAATCAGTCCGGGGATCAGGCTTATTATTTTGACGTTAATCATTACCAGCTTTGCGGCTTACTTTTTCCCGATCAAGGAGGGCAAAGATGAATAGTGTGTATGGATATATCCTGGCCATGGCCCTCACCACCTACCTCATGCGGCTTGCGCCACTCACCTTAATTCGTAAGAAGGTGGAGAGCGACTTTATCCGGTCATTTTTGTTTTATACGCCTTATGTGACTCTGTCCATCCTGGTCTTTCCCTCGATATTGGAGTCTACCAGGAGTCTGTATTCGGCGATTGGTGGCTTTGTCGTTGCTCTGTTTTTAGCCTATCGGGAGAAGAGTTTGCTGATTGTAGCTCTATCCGCTTGCATCGTGGTATTTCTCATCGAGTTAGCTATTTTGTAGTCGCTGTTCGATTAGCTCTTTCTTTAAGTCTTTACCGATGAAAACCAACTTATCTAGCGATACCTCCTGCTCTTCATCGGAGGCAGCGTTCAATTCACTTTCTTTACCCAATCCGATGATAGAGAACTCGTCTTCTACGAGTTCGAGGAGGACGACCTCATCACCAATTTTGACGAAGCCTTTCACACGGATGATGTCGCCAAATTCCTTATGGAGGAGGTCTTCCATGAAGTCATAGAGGATGTCGACGTTGATGATATTTCCCACACTTAAGGCATACGTGGTCAGGTCGGTATCCGCTTCTTTCTGGATATTCTTCTGGGTGAATCTTGTGCCGATGGCTACGATGTCATCTCCCGTAAATTCCTTGTTGAGCAATGTGAGCCAAGTTTCTTCATCCCAATCTCTGTAATGGTTAGGCATAAAGGCTACATCGTCAGCCAAATCGAGGGATTCACGGATGGCTTCTATTTCACTGGGGTCCATATTCTCGCACTTGCTAGGAACAATAGTTCCCGCCGTCAGCACCTGGTCCTCGAAGTAGTTGGCGAAGTCTCTTTTGTGAGCCATATAGTTTTTTGCATCCACTATCGTAATGGGAGCCAGAATAGAAATCTTGTCATAGGTCAATTTCCCCAATGCTTCCATGATAGCGCTAGGTTGAGCAACACCAGAAGGCTCGATAATCAAATATTCAGGATTCAGGGTATTTGCAATGGTTAGAACCGAGAAAGTAAAGTCCAAATTGAGGGAACAGCAAATACAGCCCTCGGTGAGTTCCCAGATTTTCATCTGTTCATTTTCATTGATTTGTTCTAAGATTTTTCCATCGACATTTTCTTCCGCAAATTCATTTTCAAGAACGACGAATTCCTTGCCCGTCGCCTT
>CAYMYX010000013.1:0-38267 GCA_964394795.1 uncultured Peptoniphilaceae bacterium | reverse complement strand
TTACGAATTACTCAAAAATGATTTATGGCTATTGGATTTTGATCATACATAATCGGAAATTCTTTCAAAATGTTTTATGGCAACTGAATTTTTGTAAAACATTATCGCAAATTATTCAAAAATGTATTACTCGGACGGTTTCCATAGCACACTTTTGCGATTTTAGAATTTTAGTATGATTCCTCACACCGGATATCACTAATCACTACTATTGCCATAGCCAGAAAGTTTCTATTTATACCAAACGGTATTTTTCCGCACTTTGGTATAAACGCCCCTTTAAGATTTCCAATTCGGTACGAACACAAGCAAATACGAGGGCCATCCACCTGATCCCAAAACCTCCAATAGAAAAAGGGGCTGTTGCAAAATAGACCCTATAAAACAAAGAGGGGCTTGGCACTTACTTGAATAATGGGGAGAGACGAGCTGATGAACTATCTTACGGAGCAAATTTCCACCTTGAATGAAGAGATAAGGAAGAAAAACATTGTCTTCGTCTATGGATCAGGTAAGCGCAAAACCCAAGAGCAGCTCGACCGGATTGCGGCTGATTCAGGTTACGAAAGCATTGAAAATTACACCTATTTAAAGGAACGTCACTTAAAGGCCTTTATTAAGCCAAGTGATCATGAACGAACAAAAACGAGACGTTATGCACAAGATCCAAGTCACCGAGAAAATATGACTTACGTCAATGAGTGCTGTCGGACGTAGGGATTGAAGAGCGGATAAATGGTCAGCGATTCGCTACTATGTAACCGCCTAAGAAAGCCAGCGCTAGAAAAAAGGTAGGGCTAATTTTGTGCTCTTATTTTTAGGGCGATTTATCGCTGTCACGATTTAGTCCTAAGAATTCAGATGAGCCATAACCTAGTGATTTACAACAAGACAAGAAAAGAGGGCTGTGTCAGAATTATTAGTCATTCTGACACAGCCTCTTGCCTGTACTTATTTAGAAATTTTAGTCTTACTTCAGCTCTACATTAATCTTTGCTTCCGACAACTTCTTCGTCTTATAGTCACTGATGAGGTCATAGGCAGTCGATGCGATAGGAACAAAGATCAACATGCCGAAGATGCCAAAGAGGGAACCGCCGATGGTTACCGCGAAGAGGACCCAAAGGGAAGGAAGACCAATTTGGCGGCCAACCACCTTGGGGTAAACCAGGTTACCGTCAAACTGTTGGAGGATGACGATGAAGATGCCGAAACCTAACGCTTCGATAGGGGAAACGGTCAGGAGGATGAAGAAACCGACGATACCAGCTAAGATTGCCCCAATCATTGGAATGAGGGCACCAAAGCCGATGAGGGTCGAAATGACCAAGGCATAGGGCATCTGAAGGATCGTCATACCAATGAAGTTCATGATACCGAGGATGATAGCTTCCATAAACTGGCCGGTAAAGAAGTTGTAAAAGTTATCGTAGGCGGTGTAGAGGACGTACATGGTTTTGTCACCCGCCTTTTCCGAGGCGAAAGAGTAGAGCAATTCTTTGCCCTGCCTAGATAGGGTTTCCTTCGAGTTCAGCATGTAGATGGAGAAGATAAAGGAGAGGAAGAAGGAAATAGTTCCCGTAAAGACGTTGGAGATGGTACCCATCAGGGTATCCAAAATCCGATTGATATAGTCGGCGCCTTGGGGAGCGATCCAATCCTGAACGTATTCCATAAAACTGCTGTTGTTCATATTCTCGATTTGCTCGGTTAGGGGGCCTACGAAGGGCTGAGCCCAATCCGTTCTTTTCAAGAAGCTTTCCAGATTCCTTAAAAAGCTGGGCATGTTAGATATTAGGGTCTGTATTGAGACGATCAACTGTGGGATAACGGTGAATAGCAAGAAGACGATAGCCGAAACCACGATGATGTAGGATAGGACGAGGGCAATCATTCTGCGAAGTCCCGAGGGGATAGGGAGATGGCTGAGGACCTTGTTTTCAATCATGCCCATAGGCATGTTGACCAAGAAGGCAAGACCTAAAGCCAACAGGAAGGGACTGAGCATCGCTACCACCAAATTGAAAACTTCAAGGATGGTCCCAAAGTTTTGCAAGAAGGTGAAGATGATGATGGAACACGTCACGATAAAAAGAATAAGTTTTATCCAGTGCTTATCTTTGCTGTTAAAATTCATGGCCCCCCCTCTCTAGGAAATCTATTCCTATTTTAACACAGGACAAGGAAAAGGTTACTAAAAGTATTTCATGTTACAATAGGGGCAAGTAGGCTCCGCAAGCGAGAAAAATGAGCAGATAAGGGAGAAAAATATGGAACCAATTGTCATTATTATGGCGGCAGGAATGGGGTCCCGGTATGGTGGGCTAAAGCAGATTGACCCTGTTGGGCCCAACGGAGAAATCATCATCGATTATTCCATTTACGATGCCGTTCAAGCAGGATTTAAGAAGTTTATCTTTGTTATCAAGCAGGAAAACCAGGCCGTTTTCCAAGAGATTTTGACGAGTAAATTACCCAAGGACTTAGATGTGCAATTTGCCTTCCAAGATGTGGAGGATATTCCTGTTGGATTTAGCCTTCCTGAAGGAAGAGAAAAACCATGGGGGACCGCCCATGCAATCTATGCGACCCGCAACCAAGTAGATGCGCCCTTTATGGTGATAAATGCGGACGATTACTATGGCCCGGAAGCTTTCCGGTTGATGTATGACTTCTTGACTGACCACGAAGGTGAAGTGGGCGACTACAGTATGGTCGCCTATAAGCTGCCGAATACACTGACGGAAAACGGGTCAGTATCTCGGGGCGTTTGCACTGTTGACGGCGACCACCTTACAGATGTGACGGAAAGAAAAGAAATCTATGCCGACGGGGATGGGGGTAAATTTACCGAAGACGGAGGGGAGACCTTCGAACAGCTAAGTGCAGACACCCTAGTTTCCATGAATTTCTGGGGCTTCCAAACCGACTTCATGGATGCTATCCGCCGAGACTTGACCACCTTCTTTGAAGAAGATGTGGAGAAGAATCCGTTGAAGGCAGAATTCTATTTACCAAGCGTGGTCACCAATCAGGTGAAAGACCACGGGGCAAGTGTTACTGTATTACCAACCGATGATGTTTGGATGGGGGTAACCTACCAGGAAGATAGGGAGGAAGTCAGAAAAGGCTTCGAAAAGTTCGTCGAAGATGGGCGATATCCATCGCCTTTATGGTAGAATTGTTAGGATGAAAACAAGAAATAAATATTCAAGGAGTGCATATGAAAATCTTAGTTATTAACTGTGGTAGTTCTTCTTTAAAGTATCAAATGTTTGATATGGAGAAGGAAGAAGTGATGGCCAAAGGTCTAGTTGAGCGCATTGGTATCAGCGGATCCCGCATCGAGCAAGAAGCAGGAGAAAAAGAATTCGAACAAGAGACAGATATTCCTAACCACGAGAAAGCTATTTCTCTCGTCTTCGACGCATTGACCGATAACGACCATGGTGTCTTGGAAAGTGTTGATGAGATTGCAGCGGTAGGACATCGCGTTGTTCATGGCGGAGAGAAGTTCACCAGTTCAACGCTAATTGACGAAGACGTCGTTGAAGCGGTTCGTGCGAATATCCCTCTAGCTCCTTTACACAATCCGGCCAACATCCAAGGAATCGAATCTTGCCAAAAACTCTTGGGCGACGATGTTCCCCAAGTAGCCGTTTTCGATACAGCTTTCCATCAAACGATGCCAGCCCATAACTATATTTATGCACTTCCTTATGAGCTTTACACTGAAGATGGTGTACGCCGTTATGGTATGCACGGAACCAGCCACGACTTTATCACCAGAAGGACAGCTGAACTTTTAGGTAAACCCGTCGAAGAAGTCAACCTAATTACTTGCCACTTGGGCAACGGATCTTCCTTGACGGCTGTTGTTAATGGAAAGAGCCAAAATACTTCAATGGGTCTTACTCCCGTTGATGGTGTACCTATGGGTACTCGTTCCGGTATCATCGATCCGGGCATCATTCCTTTCCTTGAGCGCCAAAAGGGAATGGACACCGATGCCATCGACCACCTAATTAACAAAGAATCCGGTGTGCTTGGTATCTCCGGCAAGTCCTCTGACTTCAGAGATTTAGAGCAAGGTGCTGAAGAAGGCGATGAGCGTTGCCAACTTGCTTTGGATATCTTCCACGCTCGTGTTCGCGGCATGATCGGTTCCTATGCAGTGGAAATGGGTAACCGCATCGATGCGATTGTCTTCACCGGCGGTATCGGTGAAAACGGAGCCCTCAACCGTGCAGGTATCTGCGACGGTTTAGAGATTATCGGCGCGGTCATCGATGAGGAAAAGAACAGCGTTCGTAAGCCTAAGGAAAAGGTCATCTCTACTGACGACTCCAAGGTGAAGATCATGGTCGTTCCTACGGATGAAGAATTGATGATTGCCCGTGATACTCAAGCATTGGTAAAGTAGGCTAGTTAAAGCCAAAGAACAATACAATCAAATACAGGCCCTATCCCGCCTTGGGATAGGGCCTGTTCTTCATGCGCTAGTGCAAAAAGGAGAATGGAATGAAGGAATGGAGCACTAGCGGACAATCAGCTGTTCATATTGGCTGCGGAAACTTTGAATTCGTGTTTGCTCGTTGTCTTTTCGGTCCTTAGCATACTTTTCGGTAATCCCAAAGTCTTCCCTGAAGTGCATAGGGATGAAGAGCTTGGGTTGGATTTCCTCTAGGAGAATATCCGGTCCGATATAGGCATTGTCCTCTAAGCGGGGGTCTAAGACACCGAAGGCAATATCCACGTCGTAATACTTAATCTTGTCGATTTCTTTCCGGAAGTCGGCGATTTCTTTCTCTTGGTCTTCTTCGCTGAAGGATGGCCACTTCCAGGCATTGAGATCACCAGCGTGAAGGAAGTTAATCCCGTGAACTTCGAAGTAGATGGAAATGCCTCTGTCGGTGGACCCAAAGGTTTGGAAGCTGATGCCGCCAAAATCAAATTGCTCATCGGGACCTGTTCGGTAGACTCGGCTGCTATCGTAGGCCATCTTCTTCTTTTCCGTCTCTTCTTCGGACTTGCTGAGAATTGTGACGTTGTCCTTTTGGTCAGGGGCTTCCACATCGTTGGACAGAACATATAGGGCCTCTTCGCTACCGGGATAGGTAAAAATCTTTGGGCTATAGTGGTCGGCATGACTATGAGTTACAATAAAGATAATCTTTTTATCTTTGGGCAAGTCAAGTTTGCCTTCGTAGTAATCAATAACGATAAAGTAATCGAGATAGTCAATCGTAAACGAACTATTATAAATATATTGGATGGTGAGAGAACGTTCCATGGCTCTTCCTTTCACTTGCTTGTAAGTAATCTTCTCGAATGAATTTATACCCAATAAGAAAGGGCGGAGCAGAGATGAAGAAGAATAAAAATAAAACCGTCCAAGTCTTAACCACCATCAGTGTAGTTATCGGTCTTGTGCTTGGTCTTTTGATTTTGTATTTTTGGCAGAGGAATACCAATGACGTGAGCTTTATACGTTCCCTACCCATCCTCTTACTCACCGTAGTTGTCATGGGCATCGGTACCGTTGTCGGCCTCGTCATCGGCGCTTTGGTTCACGAATTGGGTCACCTCATCTCCGGGTTAGCCGTTGGAATGAGGTTCCACTTTTTCGAAATCTTTTCCATTCAGATCAGGTCCCCACGGGAAGGCAGAATCTTCTATCGAATGAAGGACAGGAGTTTGGCCAACATCGCCTTGGGTCGGGTGGCCATGCAAATGAAAGAAGGCGTCACCAAAAACGGCCTCCGCCTCCATTACAGTGCGGGCTTTATGGCGAATTTGCTGATGGTCCTCCTTATCTTTTTCATCGACTGGTCCCGCGCTGGCCTTGTCGATATGATTCTAGCCAGCATAGCCGTCGTGAATAGCTACCTCTTCATCACCAATGCTTTACCCCTTCACCAACGGGAGTTTTACAGTGACGGTGACGTTTTAGAGCTCCTTAAGGATGATACTTCCGATACCGACGAGGGCCATCCCATCGGCCCTTCACCCAAATCCGAAGCAGAGGGTTTTGCTCCCTCCTTTTACGAGTGCCAGCACATCGAAGCCCAGATAGCCGGAGGGAAGCGTCCCAAGGATATTGGGCTTATACGAGTGAGTGGGTCCAGAGACTTGGTGAAGGTTATGCAGGCCATGCTCGGCTTCCTCCAAGCCGTCGACGCCGAAGACTACGATCGAGCCGGTGAGTATATTGATTATATCCGACCCAACAAAACACCCTTGCTTAATCTTGATGCCAGCGAGCGGCTCGCTTATTGTGCAATCTATGATTCCTGGTTAGAACCTAACGCCAGCTTGCTGCGAGAAGACTTCAGGTCCAACGAATTGATTTTAGAGGAAGCCTTGTCAGATTTGGCCAAGATTGCCCAGTACTTTCGTGACAGCTTCCATTACGAAGAGGGGATTGTGCCCTATCCAAGTCGGGAAGAGTTGGCGGAGGATTATGACTACCTTGAGGCCCTCATTGGCAAAGACGAGAATGTAGGAATGCGCTTGTGGTCCCATAAGATTTTACGAGATCGGCGTGCAAGTTTGTCGGAGGTGAGACAAGTCACAACCGAACTTGGTGAAGAGAGGGTATAATCAAGAGAAAGTGCAAGAAAGAGGCAAATGATGAAAGACTTAAGCAGTAGACAAAAACGCAACGATTTTGTCGTTGCCTATATACAATCTGGCGAGAAGGAGAGGACCGACTTCAAGGTGGGCATCGAGTTTGAACACTTTGTCATCGATGAGAAGACGAAGGTAAGAAGGTCCTACTATGAAGACGGTGGCGTTCGGGATATCTTGGAACGGATAGCACAGCTCGACGGGATGACCGGAATCTATGAAGGGGACAATATCCTAGGAATTTCTGCCCAAGGTTTTGACATCTCTATCGAGCCCGGTGCCCAGTTCGAAATCAGCGTCGAGAGACAAAATACCGTCAACCAGCTTCAAGAGGAGTATCGTGAAGCCTTGGCGATAATCAGTCCGGTATTTCATGAGCTTGGGGCAGGCCTGTTAACTCTGGGTCTTGATCCGGTGACGACGATTGATAATATCCCCCTCATTCCCAAGAAAAGATATGAGGTAATGGACTCTTACTTAAGTCAGCAGGGTATCCATGCTCGAACTATGATGAGGCAGAGCTGTGCCCTTCAGATTGCCATCGATTACTCAAATCCAGATGACTTCAAACGGAAGTTCCGCGTGGCCAGCGCCCTGTCCCCAATCCTCTACACCCTATTTGATAATACAGCCTATTATGAGGGGGAGAAGGTGGTCCACTTCAACATGCGCCAAAAAGTTTGGCGGAACATGGATAATGATCGAAGCGGCTTGATACCCCATGTCTTCGATGCGGACTTTTCCTACGACACCTATGCGGATTGGCTCCTCGACGTGCCCATCCTCTTTATCCCTTCCGCTGACGGCAGTATCGAAGAAACAGGCCGAATGACCTTGAACGAAGCTTTGGCAAACGCGAAGACACAGGACGAAGCGGATAGGATTATGGAGCATGGCCTATCTATTGTCTTTCCAGATGTTCGTGCTAAACGTTACATCGAGCTTAGACAGATGGATGAAGTTCCTTCTCGGTTTGCCTATGGGGCTGCTGCCATGTTAAAAGGAATTTTTTATAATGCCGAATCCCTTGAGAAGCTAGACAAGTACTTTGCAGAAATCAGCGAAGACCTAGTGGAAAGAGGGAAGAATTCGGGTAGTGATAACGGGATCCAAGGTTACTACTTTTCCAAATATTTTGCCCAATGGGGTCTTGAGCTCTTAGACCTTGCCGAGAAAGGCATAGAAGAAGAGGAGAAAAGGTACTTGGAAGACCTCCGCAAATTATGGGATAACCTAGATACACCAAGGCTCTTATTTGAGCGCGTAGAGGAAGAAGAAGGTTTTAATGCGGCCATCACCGCCTTCCAAGTAATATTTTAGTATGTTATTTATAAAATGATTAAAGGAGCAGGAATGTTTTATCCTGAATTTACACAAGAGTACATTAAAAAGATAGAAGAAAATCCGGAAGCCTACCTTAAGGATTGCGAACGGATGTTGACGAGAACAAAGGAGGACCGCCGCCTCTATAAGCAAGTGGTCATCCCAATGACTTACCAAGGCATGTTCTTTGAAAAAGATCAGGTCGCTTTGTTCGAAAAAATCATTGCCATGATGGTTTCCATCGGACGAAAAGTCTTGAAGCAGTATGTAGAAGATGAGGATTATCGCAAGAGCTTCCGCTTTAGCAAGACACTGGAGGATCTGATCCTCCATGATCCGGGTTACAACATTCCCGTTCCGGTTGGCCGTTACGATATTTTCTATAACGGGGGAGAAGACTTTAAATTTTGTGAATTGAACACCGACGGGTCTTCGGCGATGAACGAGGACCGGGTTATCGGTGGAATATTGGCCAACTCGAAAATCATGGAAGAGATGGGTGAGGATTGGTCCATTGAGCAGTTTGAACTTTTCCACAGCTTGGTCCATGAATTTACCCAGATTTACTGCAAGAGCCATGGGACCGAGCCACGCACTGTTGCGATTGTTGACTTCGCTGACCTTGGAACGACCAAGGAATTTGAACACTTCCAAAAGGTGTTTAACAGCGAAGGTTACTACACTTTGATCTGTGATCCAAGGGACATGTGGTACGAGAACGGCAAGCTCCATGGCAAGGATGTCAATACCGGCGAGCAGGCAGCAATCGACTTGGTCTACCGCCGTATCGTCACCTCGGATTTCGTCGAACGCATTGAGGAGTGCCCTGACTTCCTCCAAGCTTACTTGGACAATGCTTTCATGATGCTAGGGTCATTCCAATCTCAGGTCATGCACGCCAAGTTAACCTTCACCGTCCTTCACAACGAAAAGACCAAGGAAATCTTAAACGAAGAAGAGAATAACTTCATCGCTAAGCATGTACCGCAAACGAAGGAACTCTTAACTGAGGAAGACCGCAAGGAGATTTTGGCCAATAAGGATGGCCTTATCCTCAAACCCTATAATTCCTATGGGTCTCAAGGGGTCTACGTTGGTAAGGAACATGACGATGGCGAATGGAAAGAAATCGTGGAAAAGATTCCTTATGAGCAATACATTTACCAAGAATATGTGGAGGTTGATCCTACGCCAATCGTGGAACTTGTCGATGGACAATTTGAAGTGAATCCTTTTGGCCACGTTATCGGCCTTTTCCTCTACAACGAAAAGTTTGCTGGTTCCTATACCAGAATCGGCCAAAAAGGAATTATCTCGGGAGCACGAGATTATTATTCCGCGCCGGTCTTTGTGGTTGATCGCAAGTAGGTGCCACTAAGCAAACCAAAATTACAGCAAGCAAAAAGCAAGTCTCCAATGAAGGAAGCTTGCTTTTTTGTTTGTTTATTCCATAATTCCGAAGGAAAAACCTTCAGCTCGTAAACTTTGGATGATGGTTGGCAGAGCCTGACGCGTTAACTTTTTATCTGGCGTATCATGCATTAAGACGACAATAGCTGAGGGGTAACCGTAAGCTTTCCAACCGTCGAAGACGCTGTCCACTTGACCTTGAACAGTGGTAGGAGGATTAGCTTCCGCATCAGCGTTGAAGGAATTCCAGTCAATCCAGTGGACGCCTCGATTATACAAAGCATCGTCTGCAGGGCCCATATTAGACCAGCTCATATGACCGCCGGGATAACGCCAAACGGCTGTACTGAAGCTGTCGCCTAAAACAGACTTGAGGGCGGAAATGCCTAAGTCATACTGGTATACTATCTCATTAGGATTGGCACTGCGACCGGGATAAAGGCTCTCGTATCGATGGTTGTAGGAATGGAGGGCAATGGCGTGTCCTTCGTTATACATCCGTTCAAGTTCTGGTCTATTCCCTTCACCAATGGTTGTTCCTAAGAGGAAGAAGGTTGCAGGAACACCCTCTCGGTTGAGAATATCCAAGAGTTCATCCGTACTCGAGCTAATCCCGTCATCGAACGTTAGGAAGGCAATCTTTTTATCGCCGTCGAGGGCTTGTCCACCGAACATGGCCTCCTTCACTTCAGCTACGGAGTAGGCATAGATGCCGGCAGCCGTATTGTGGTTCGCTCCCGCTCCCTGGCGGCTCTGGACGGTTGGACTTGTATCGGCAGACCCTTGTGCGTAAGCACCGGCTGGTGGTTCTACGCTGGTTTCTGGTACGGGTTCTTCACTGGCAGGAACTTCCTCCGGTGGTGTGCTTTCTTCCATACTGCTTTCTTCTATACTGTTTTCTACAACAGAACTTTCAATTTGACTGACATCCTCACTGACACTGACGATGATATTGGGGTCCGAGGATTCACTTGCTTCGCTTATTTCCTCACTGGGGCTTTCTTCACTTGTTTCGATTTCACTTTCCATCGGTGGTAAAGCATGAACGCTTTCTGCTACAGGTCTCTCTTCTTGGTCACCCGAAGCGATACTAACCGAATCTCTACTATCTTCACCCAAGGGGAAGGAAGTGAAACCATCCGTAGCGATGTGAAAAATGGGAAGGATAAAGACGAGAAGAAGGAGGCTCACGGAAAGAACATTACCTAAGCTATTCTTTCTTTGTGGTCCTTTTCTCTCGTGTTGTTGATCATTTTTATGCTGCCTATCTTCGTGCATAATAGCCTCCCTTCGATAAAACATCAATATAGCCTATTATAATGTGCGATGTTCCTCGAGAGGTTAAGCTTATGTTAAAAAATAGCCGAAAATATTAAGAATCTATTAAAATTTTAGTCGTTTATCTATAGTTGAATGGCCTCAATCTGATTTCTTTCCAATAGTAGCAGCGCATATTCATCGATGCGGTAACCTTCATGGTAGTAAATTTTGGAGATACCAGCTTGGATCAGGGACTTCACACAGTTCAAACAGGGGAAGTGGGTTACGTAGCAGATGCTGCCATCAACGGAAATTCCGGTCTTTGCGCAGTAAAGCAAGGCGTTCATTTCGGCGTGGATTGTGGCGATACAATGGCCATCCCGCATGGTGTGTCCCACCTCATCGCAGTGGGGGTTGCCCGCGATAGAACCGTTGTAGCCGGTGGATACAATACGGTTTTCTGTATTTACCAATACACAGCCCACATAGGCACGGTCGCATGTTCCCCGCATCGCCACCATCTGGGCTAAATCCATAAAATATTCGTTCCAAGTCTTTCTTGACATGATTAACTCCTTAAAGAAAATTGCGTTTCTACTTGTTCTAACTATACCTTGAATCAAATTTTATATCATTAATGTTACGCAAGAAAGGCTTTTAATACGATATGATATAAGGAAAGGAGGTGGTGGATTTGTTAAACGAAGCACAAAAGTTGGCTGTGGAAACAACAGAAGGAAACTTACTTATACTGGCAGGACCGGGCACGGGGAAGACGAAGACCTTGGTCGAGCGGGTCTGCTATTTGCTTGAGGAGAAAAACGTAGAGCCTCGGCATATCACGATAACCACCTTCACCAGAAAGGCAGCTAGAGAGCTAATTTCCCGCCTGTCCCATCGAGTGAAAAGCAAGGATGGCCTATCCATCGAAGGGATCAACGCCGGCAACTTTAATCAGCTGGCGCAAAGAATCCTAGATTACGGCTTTGACTACTTGCCCTACCGATCTTTTTACAAGCAGATGGATGAGAACGAGCAGATCTCCTTTATCTTAGATAACTTTGATGACCTCTACCAGAAGGGCGGACTTGCCTATTTCTTCGACACCATGGGGAATAACCAGAGATTTTACACCGCGAAGGCAATCGCCAGCTGGCTTAACCGCCTTCGAGAAGGTTTCGTTGACTTGCAAGCGAGGGACGAAGCGACGTTGAGAGCTAGACATGCTATCAATTACTATCAAGAGAAGCTCGTTGAACATAATCTGATCGACTTCTCCGGTGTCTTATGGCAAACCCTTCTCCTTCTCCAGCACCATGATGACGTCCGGAAAGAATTTCAGGACCGGTGTCGTTACCTGATGGTTGACGAATACCAAGACACCAACCCGATTCAAGAAAAACTCATCGAACTTTTGTCCGCCCGCCACGGGAATCTCTGTGTCGTCGGAGATGATGATCAAAGCCTCTACCGTTTTAGAGGTGCCACCGTGCAGAACCTCCTGACTTTCGAAGAGCGTTACACCAATACCAAGCGAATAAACCTTAACATTAATTACAGGTCGGATGAGCGGATCCTAGATTTGGCTACCACTTTTCTGGACTATCCCTATCGAGATTTAGAAGCAAGCAGGGCTGAAACCGATAAAGGAAAAATCGGAGATTTCCGTTTCCGTAAGGAGCTGACAAGTCATAGGGAAGAGACCCATCAGGAAGCTGTGCAGGTGATTGTCGGCGATGACAATGACCAAATTCACAAGCAGATTATCGATGCCGTCTTGATGCTGAAGCAAAATGGTTTGGATTACCGGCAGATGGTCATCCTGAGCCACTCGGTAAAAAGCGATCCGATGAAAGCCCTCATACGAGCATTGCGTGATCAGGACGTTCCGATTTACGCACCCAAGGAGGGGGCCATCCTCAGTTTTCCCGAAGTCAAGCGACTCCTCGCCCACTATATCTTCTTTTTCCAAGAAGAATTAAATGAAGTAGGGGGAGGGGATGATTTCCAAGCCAAAACAGCCAGGAATTTCCTAAGAGAATTAGATAATCTGCCGAAAACGAGGCTGGTAGAGCGAGTTGAGGTCGCCAGTCATTTAAAAACGTTAACTGAAGAAGAGGGCCTAGACCCCGTTCAAATCGGTCTCGCCTTCCTTCGTTGCCAGCCCTTTGACAAGATGGTTATGGAAGCGATTCAAGGAAAGAAAAACAATAACCTCCAACTGGAACATATTGCTACTTTCCTCCAGCTGTTACGAAAGTTTTGCCAGAGGAAGGGCACTTTGAGGCTCAAACCCAGTGACTTGAAGGCCTTCTCCGCAGCCTTTTTTCACGACTTCATTCCCTTCCTAGAGCAAGCCAGAGTGGAGGGGGACGGTAACGTGGAAGTCAGTGCCAGCGATGAAGATTTCCTGAACATTCTGACTATCCACCAAGCCAAGGGCTTGGAATTTCCCGTCGTCTTTTTGATGGAGCCGATGAAGGTGAACCGCTACTTCAACAATCGATATGACCCCCTATCCAACCTCACCGAGAATCCCAGTTTGGGTCATGGCATGACCGGCAACCTCGCCGACGATATCGATAAAGCCAGGTTGTATTATACTTCGTTTACCAGGGCGAAGGACATCCTCTTCCTTTGTGGAATCGATCCTCTAGCGGCAGGGTCGATGGCCATGGGCGGCAAGCCAAACAAAGAGGAGGTGGCAGACGAATTTAAGGGCATCAACATGACCCAAGTTGTCTACCAACCCGGCAAGTTGAATTCAGCCATAGACTTCCGCCTGAACAACGAAGAAAAAATACTAGGCGCCTATGCCTACACGACGGATATCGCGCTTTACGATAAGTGTCCGAGAAAGTTCTATCTGATGCGAAAGGTGGGACTTCCCGACTTGACGTCAACCCAAGCACTTTACGGAACTCTGGTCCACCGGAGTATCGAGCTTTTCCATGGCACGGTTCTTCGGGCAATGAAAAATAAAGAGCCCATCCATCTCGGGGATGATTGGGTGGAGGAGACGGTCAGAGGCGTTGCCAGTGGCCTCAAGAATAACGGAGCTGATTTTTCTTTAGAACAGATCATGAGGGCAAGCGAAGAAGTGAATTCCTATTTAGAAGGCAAGGCGGTTGACTGGATGCAGCGGATCACCGGTTCCGAAGAGGACGTCAGAGAGATTACGGAGGAGGCAATCTTCTTCGGCCAGCTTGACTTGGTTTTGGATAAAGGGGAAGCGATCATTGACTTTAAGACCGGCCGTAAACCTCAAGAAGGCAGCGAAAGGCTTCGAACCTATAAGGACCAACTCCTCTTCTACAGAAGTCTAATGATGAAGGAGGGTGAAAACCCTGAAGATAAGGACCACATCTTGTACTTTACTAGAGAGGAAGAAACCAAGGAAGTATCTTTCACCTTTACGGCATCTGATGTGGCTGAGATACGAAAGAGAAGTCTCGCTATCGTAGAGAAGATAGAAGAACAGAACTTTGATGAAAGAACAGAAGACCTGAGCTATTGCAGGTTTTGTGCAATGAACGTTTTCTGTAATGCTTAATGGCATAAAATCTTAAGAAAAGAGGGTATCTCGCCGGTCACCAACTGGCAAGATACCCTCACTTTTTATGAATTTATTTGTACTTGTAGTAGGCAACGGCTAACTGAGTCCGGTCCCGAAGGCCCAACTTTTCTAAAATCACTGACAGGTAATTTCGGACAGTTCCCTCACTGAAGTGGAGGGCGCTGGCAATCTCCTTCGTGTTCAGACCTTGGCCCACCAGCTCTACGATGGCCCATTCCTTTTCGCTGAGGTCGTTAAAGAAAGTCCCAGCTTTCTCATCCAGGGGATTATCTTGCAAGAGGCTAGGCAGCTTGTCGATGATTTCATCACCAAAGACATACTGCTTGCTTCGAATGGCGTAAAGGGCGGGGAGGACGCTGGCGACATCCGATTTGACCAAGTAACCCTTAGCCCCCATCCTTAGGGCGGAGATGATGTACTCGTTATCCAGAAAGGTGGTGAGAAAGAGAATCTTGGCTTCGGGATAGCGGGCAAGGACTTCTTCGGCGGCGTCCAACCCATTTTTCTCTTTCATTTGTATATCTAGAAGGAGGATGTCCGGTTGGTGGCGGTGGTAGAGAGATAGGGCCTCGTTACCGTCGTGACCTATGGCGACCACGGTGATTTCTTCACCGTTGCTCTTTTTAGACCCCATTTCGGTGATCATCCGCAGACTTTCACAGACGATCGGATCATCATCAATAATAATGATTTTCATGCAATGTCCTCCTTAGCTAGTGGGATTCGAATAAAGATATGGTAGCCATTCTCCTGGTTGATATGGAGGCTACCTCCTAGAGTTTGGACCCGTTCTTCCATGGACAGCAGCCCCATGCCATCGTTCTTTAGTTTGCCCTCGTTCACGGTGCCATTGTCCGCAATGATGAGGTGATGAAACTTCCCCCATTGTTTAAGGCTGATGGTGACCCTCGTCGCGTTGGAGTGTTTTGCTACATTCACCAAGGCCTCACGGATGATTAGGATAATAGCGTAGTGACTTTCTTGGGAAGGTTGTTGGTCGATAGCGACGCTAGCGTAGACCGGGCAGAAGCGAAAATCCTTAGCAATCTGTTCAATTTCTTCACGGATGGAAAGCGAGTCAGCGTGGATGGCGTGGACACTGGTACGGACATCCTCCATGGCCTCCTCTAACGTTGTATGAATTTGCCCTAAGGCAGCTGGTTGGTCGGAGACAAGTTCCAATGCGCTGACTTGGAGAATGGCCGAGGTAAGCCTGTGGCCGACATTATCATGAATCTCCCTTGCGATTCGGTTTCTCTCTTGAAGGACAGCATTCCGCCTTGCTACCGTATAGGATTCAGCCTCCTGTTGGTTCCGTCTCTTTAAGAGGGTGATGTCCGTCTTCGCCTTATCCGTCGTTTCTATATACCGATTGTAGGCTTTTTGGTAAGACCGGCTGAGGGAGGACAGCCAGATGGCCAAAAGGATTAGGGTCAGAAAAAGAATCCAGGTGCTGATGGATTGCTGGGCATACCATTCTAAAAGTAGGGCGGGAAAGATAAGTAGGTAATAGGTTTTCTTCTGCTGGAAATAAAAGAGGATGGGCGCAACCGAAATGATTCCTATGATGTAGGTGTTTAATACGAAACTTAAGAGTATCGTTGCCGCCAAAATGAGATCATAGGGAAGTTTGATTCTTCTTTCCTTTTGGATACTTTTATCTGGAGAACTGAAGAGAAATACTAGGAAGGCGCCGGCGCTAATATTAAAGATGACCAGGAGGAGTACCATATCTACCTGCTCATCCAGATAAAGGTAGGCATGGAGGTAGGAAAGGACATTTAATAATAACCAATTAATTAAGTGGCTCATCTTGTAAATCCTTTCTCGACACTTCCATTGCGACTTCTTGGAGAAAAGTGATGACATTTGTCAACAAAGTGGTGATAAAACTCACTTCTATAACGCTCTGATTATCAGTATTATAACGTTAGCAAGCTGAATAATGCAATGAAGCAAGAAGGCAAAGGAGGACGATATGACCCAAACTATAGACCCTACCAAGCAAACCGAACCGAGAATCAAAGAGAATACCATTATCGAAGTCAGTGACCTAGTCAAGCGCTACAAGGAACTGGTTGCAGTGGACCATCTAAGCCTGACGGTGAAAGAAGGTCAAATATTCGGTCTCCTGGGGCCTAACGGGTCCGGCAAGACAACCCTTATCCACTGTATCCTCGCGCTACTCCGTTATGACAACGGCACTGTCGAAATTTTCGGCGAGGAAATGAGTAAGAACGCAGCGAAAATCAAGCAGCAGATTGGTCTCGTTCCTCAAGAGCCAGCGGTCTACGAGGAGTTAACTGTTGAGGAGAACATCGATTACTTCTGCGGCTTATATATTTCAGACAAAGAAAAGAGAAAAGAGCACGTGGATTGGGCCATCGACTTTGTCCAACTAAAAGACTTCCGCAAATTTCATCCGAGTAAGTTGTCAGGTGGCTTGCTGAGAAGGTTGAATCTTGCCTGTGGCATTGCTCACCGCCCCCGTTTGATCTTTCTTGACGAACCTACCGTCGCTGTCGACCCCCAATCGAGAAACAGCATACTGGAAGGAATTAAAGAGCTCAATCGCGATGGTGCTACGGTAATTTACACCTCCCACTATATGGAGGAGATTGAATTTCTCTGCGATCAATTGGCCATCTTAGACCACGGCAAGGTTCTCGTGGAAGGAGCGAGCAAGGAAATCATCGAAATGAGCTCCATCGGCGAAACCATAGAAATTGTCTCCTACGATATTACCGAAGAAATGGTAAAAGAACTCGAAGAAAGACCCGACGTTGTCTCCATTCATTTGAGCGAAGGTAACTTGTCTATGCAGGTTAAGCAAGGAAGCCAAGGCCTACTCTCCGTTTTACACTATCTTGAGAAGAAGGGAGTCGAGCCGGTTTCTGTAGCAAGTGAGCAGCCAACATTGAATGATGTCTTCCTCGAAATTACCGGAAAGGAGTTGAGAGACCATGCGTAACCACCTTCTCCGCTATGAATTTCTTACCTATATTCGCAATAGAGATTCTATCGTTTGGCTCGTTGCCTTTCCCCTTGCCTTCGTCACTTTTTTCTACCTCGCTTTATCTTCTCTATTAAATGAGGACGCGATTGAGCTACCAACACTCCGAGTCGCCATTATTGAGGAAGTGCAAACCGAAGAGGTCCTTAGCTTTCTCGAGGAAGCGGGAGGCCAAGAAGCCACATTCGTTGATGATGAACTTAAAGCAACAAAGGAGCTTGAAGAAGACCCTCTGGTTCTTTATACGGAAATGAACTCCCATGAAGAAGCAAAACAATTCCTATTAGATAAGAAAATTGACGCCATCTTTCTTCCCAAGGAAGAGTTGGAGTTTGAGATGACTTACCAAGTAGGTTACTTGCCAACCTTAGTCGATGGCCTTGCTAAGGCCTACTCCACCATAAATAATGTGGCGGGGTCAATTGAAAGTGGCCTTCAAAATGGGGATATCCCAATGGAAAGTTTTGATCCTGAAGCGATGGCACAGCTGAGCCAGAATGCCAGCGACTTTACAGAGGAAGGACGCGTGGAAGGGATCAATTCCATGCAGATTTTTATCTTCTCCGTATTAGGTTACCTTGCCTTCTTTCCAGTTTCTTCAGGACTGGATGTTGTCGATTCGGTTCAAGCTGATCTGTCGAAACAATCGATGAGAAAAAGCGTGTCGCCCGTACCAAAGAAGAGGCACTTTCTTGCCAGCTTTCTTGCTCGGAGCAGCGTTCACCTTGTCCTCGTCTCCTTCACCTATGCTTACGTACTCTTTCTTGGGATGAAGCCGGGAGACCAGCACTTGGCCAACCTGGTCCTGATCTGGTTAGGGACTCTGGCATCAATCGTCACCGGTTGTGTCATCGGTAGCATCTTCAAAGGCAACGGCATCAAATCAGCTTTTGCCATCGGTTTACCGCTACTTTTTGGCGCAGCCTCAGGGATGATGAGTGAAGTGGTCCACGAAGTAGTTATGGTGAACGTTCCTTGGCTGCATAATTACAACCCCCTAGGCCGCGTAACAAATGGTCTTTATGCTTTGGCTGTTGAAGGTATCGGTAGCCGCTACTATGATCAATTGATTGGCCTTGCTCTTTACATTGTGATTGGCCTTATCATCACCTCTCTACTCGTAAAGGAGGATCAGTATGAAAGCCTTTAAACTTTTCTTCCGCATTCTACAATTTAAGCGCACACGAATTATTACAACGGTGGCCATGTTCTTTGGTATCTTCCTCCTCATCGCACCACCGACGTCGACCAATACGGAGATGGAAATCGTCGCAATGGATGTCGCCATCTTTGATCACGACCAATCCGAAGTCTCCAAAAAACTGACGAGTCATCTGTTAAATAGCAACAGACATGTCGACATCGAGGAAGAAGAAGACAAAATTAAAGATGCTATCTTTGAAGGTTGGCTTGACTACGCCATTATCATCCCAGAGGGGTTTCAAGAGGCTCTGGATCAAGGGCAGAAGAGCGGTTTAAAAACCATCGTCTCTGCAGATGAAAGAATCAGTTCAATTGGTGACAGTCAGGTTCAATCCTTCCTTACCACATATGATGCCTATCGAGTCTCCTTTGGTGGAGAAGTACAAGAGGAAAACCGAGACTGGATTCTGAGTGAAATGGACCAAGTTCTCGCAAATGACGTCGAGTCAAAGCTCATCCAAGAGGAAGGATCTGAAGGTGGAAAGCAGCTGGAAAGCTATCGCATCCTTATGGCCTTTTTAATCTATCCGATGATTTCTCTTGCCTTCACAGTTGGTGGCGAAATTATTACTACCATGGAAGAAAAGAAGATGAAGAGGAGAGACGTCGTCAGTGGATTCTCCGAGATGAAAAGAGAGCTGCAAGTCGTACTAGCTTCCTTTATGCTCAACATTCTCATCTGGGCAATATTTCTGATACCAGCCTTCTATTTCAGCGGGCTAACTCCTTGGGCTAACAAGGCAACACAGCTGATGACGCTATCCAGTTTGGTGCATGTGCTAGCAACCAGTGCCCTTGTCCTCCTTCTAGCTAATATTTTCCCGACGACAAAAGCAATGAACTTCTTTGGAACCCTCTTTAGTGTGGTGATTTCCTTTGCTACAGGCGTCTTTGTCGATCGGTCACTCTTATGGGAACCCCTACTTGAAGTCTCTCGGATCACACCAAGTTATTGGGATGTGTCCAATTTGGAATATATCTTTGAAAGTTCTAGACTCGCCAACTATGATTTAAGCCCTTACTACTTTAACTTGCTGGTGATGGTTCTCATGACGGTTGCCGCGCTCCTCGCCACTGTAATATGGAGGAGAATTCGAAAGCAAGAAGCCTAATCATTTGATTATAAAAAACCCCCAAACTGTAACGTTGAGTGACCCCCTAAAGTTGGTTTTTTATTCCAACTATAGGGGGTCATTATACGAGTTTGGGGGGTTCTTATTATTCTTGTATATTCTTTAGCCTTTGCTATTGGCCTTCTCGATTCTCTTGTACAGACGGAAGGTATAGTAACTATCTTCGAAGGGGAACTTTTCTGATTCGGATTCCAAACGCCAAGCCGGATCGGCTTCTAAATTCGGAATCCAAGTGTCCGCTTTTCTGTAGTCCTTATGGTACATGGTAATATAGGCTTCGTTCACCTGCTCTAAGAGATCTGCGACGAGAGCGCCACCGCCGATGAGGAAAACTTCTTTATCTTTGTTTTCGTTAACTGCATCAATCGTCTCCGCCAAGTCGTCAAGGGACTTGACCTGAATGACACCTTCGGGAAGGGAATCATTCTGGGAGCTTACTACGATGTTGGTTCGATTCGCCAAAGGAGCCGAGTTCGGTAAGGATTCTAAAGTTTTTCTTCCCATAACGACAATATTACCTTCGGTAAACCTACGAAAACGGGCAAGGTCTTCAGGAATCGAAAATAGCATGTCTCCATCCAAGCCGATGGCAAAGTTAATGTCTGTTGCAAAAATGAGTTTCAAAATTCACACCTTTCTTTTTATGCTTTATCTATTATACATCTTTTGCAAAAAATTCAAGGTACTACCCGTTAAGCTTACCCTAGTGTGGTAATATAAATGCTATAAACCGTTGATGAGATGATAGAAGGAGTCAAGGATGTACGAGTCGACAGTAAATCAGGAGATTACCAGGCTTTTAACTAAAGCCATCCTCTCCGGACAAATAAGACCAGGGGACATGCTGGAACCTAGCAAGGGCCTCGCCAAAAGGTATAAAGTCAATATCAATATCGTGAATCAGGTCATCCAGCAGTTCACCGTCCAAGGAATCCTGTGGCGGGACCAAGAAGCGAACCACTTTGTCACGAATGATGTCAATATTATTGAAGACTTGCGGCAATCCATGCAGGAGAGTCTCGTTCGGGACTTTTTACGGGCGAGCGCAGAAATCGGTATCGATACCAACAAAGCGATCAAGAGTGTGGTAAACAAGGGAGATGTCAACTATGTCGAAGTTCAAGGTTGAGCCAACAATAGAAGAACAGGGCGTGACGGGAAGAACAGAGGTCCTTTACAGTAAGGATGGCCTTTGCTTGGAGGTCAACCATCTGACGAAGAAGCGGGCGGGGAAGCGAATCCTTGATGACCTCAATTTGGTCCTCCCTAAGGGCCATGTCATGGGCCTACTTGGTCCCAACGGCGCCGGTAAAACTACTCTGCTTAAAATACTTGCTGGTTTAATCCATCCTACCGGAGGAGAGGCCTATGTAAACGGCGTTCCCTTTGGCGGGGAAACCAAGAGCAAAGTCAGCTATCTGCCTGATCAAACCATCTTGGAGGATACCGATAGTATCGCCAGTTTGCGGAAAAACTTTATCCGCTTTTATGAAGATTTTGATCAGGCGAAATTCGATGATTTGGTCGACCGCCTCCAGATACCGGCACGAACTAAGGTCAAGTCCTTATCCAAAGGCTACAAAGACCGCTTGGCGGTTTCCTTAGCATTAAGCCGCAAAGCCGACCTCTATCTTTTGGACGAACCCCTAGGCGGCGTAGATCCACTGGTTCGTGACCAAATTCTTGACATCATTATCGACAGTATCGGCGACGAAGCCACCATGATTATTTCCACTCACCAAGTACGGGATTTGGAGCGGATTTTTGACTATGTCTGCTTCCTCAAGGAAGGAAGAATCGTGGAGTTTGCCCTAGCGGAAGCTATCCGTAAAGATAGGGGCTTAACCATTGACGATACTTACAAAGAGATTTTTGCTAGGAGCTAACATGTTTAGTGTATTCAAACGTGATTTTACCAAGGGGCTGGCAGGCATGCTCGTCTCTATTATCCTCTTCGGCCTCGTCCAATGGGTAGTTTTTCTCCTGAACAATAGGCAGGTAACTATCGCCGGACCAGCCGTACAATCCGTGGTCATCAGGGCCTTGGATATCTTGTCCCACATCATCCTATGGGTTCCCTTCGTTCTCCAGGGTTTGAAAGCCTTTTGGGGAGAGTATGACGAGGGCAGGGATCAGTGGAAACACCTTATTCCTTTGGAAGGCAGTTCTCTCGTCTTTTCAAAGGTGCTTACCTTGATGGCTTCCCTCATTCTGGTCTTGGTGGTGGAAGTAATAGCCGGCTTTCTCCAAGCATCGGCAACCAGCAACCGCATGGTCGGTCTGGTTTTTGCCAGCTTTTCAAGGATGGGTGTATGGCCCGTCATCACCATTTCGGTTTCCATCTTCTTCCAAGTCATAACCGCCTTCCTCTTGCTGTGGATGATTCAGACCTTGAGACGAGCCTACCTCTTCCGCAACAAGGAAAACCCACCGGTGACAACAACGATTCTCCACCTTATCGATGTGGTAATCTTCCTCCTTGTTTATGGTGCTATGACCTTCCTTTGCTTACAAATCGTGAGCCAAGCACCCCACTTTCTCAATCTGGAAACTTTCTCCCTCAGCCAAGCTAGCGGAGTCAACTTTAACAACAATTACCATTTAGCCCTTTGGAGTCTGGCCATGAGCACCCCGGGCGGCAATGTTCTCGGCCTCCACATTATCGCCTTGGGCTTCCAAGTTCTCCTCTCCGCAATTGCCTGTGCAGCAACGATTAGCATCTACGAGAATGCCATCGACTGGTAGGAAAGGACGCCTCTGCGTTTTCAGCTGTCCACAAATGGATATAATAGTAATCTAACGTTAGAGAAATGAAGGAGATTAATCCTGATGAGAATATACTTCGTACGCCACGGCATCAGTAGGTCTAACCAAAAGTCGACCTACTCCAGCCCAGACACCCCTTTAGCTCCAGAGGCAGAAGAACACTTGATGCCCGTTGCGGAAAGGCTTAGCCGCATCAAATTTGATCGGATTTATTCCAGCGACCTCCCTCGAGCAATCAATACTGCAAAGATTCTTGGCTACGAGGACCCCATTATCGAACCACGAATCGGGGAAAGGAACTTCGGTATCTTCATTGGTCACACCCATGAAGAATGCATCGACCTTTTTCCGGGACCCTATGCGAAGTACCAGAATGACCCAGTAGGTTACCAGATTCCCTCAGGTGAAAGTTTCCACGACCTATGCGATCGCGTTTGGGCCTTCCTCGATGAAATTTCTGCCAAGGAAAGGTCCGAAAATCCCATGATTTCTGGCTTCCGCCCCCAAGCTGCTGATGAAACTCAAGTACTCCTGGTTGGCCACTTCAACGTCATTGCTGCAGCCATGTGCTGGGTATTTGAGAACCGTAGCCTCAGCCACCACTTGGTATGCGACAACGGTGGGGTAATGCTGATGGACATTCGTGGCAAGTTAAAGACCATCTTCATCGAAACGGATGAGGCGAACGGCTACGACAATGGAGATTAAAAGCATATTTTATTTTCAAACAAAAGAAACCCGGCTCAGAGCCAGGTTTCTTTTTTTTGTGTGAATTTGTCTTACAGTTGAATAATCTCATCGAAGTAGTCTTCAGCTTCTTTGACTTTTCCTTCGGACCCGATTACCGCAACTCGCTGTTCGTTCTTAATCGCTGCAAAGTTCTTTTGATAGGCCTTCAAGCTTTCCAAGTCGGCGGCTAGCATCTCATTTAAGAGGCGGTCATTGTGGTCCTCCGGCTTGTTAATCAGGTAGTCGGTCAGGTCCTGCATACCCTTCTGCCTTTCGGTCATGGGCTGGTCATAAGCACCGACGGCTCCTATTAAGAATCGATCCAAATCTTCGCTACTTAGGTCCAACTTCGCCACCGCTTCATCCAAGTTTCGGTAGACCTCCAGCGTTTCCAAGAGCTTAGGATCTCGGTAGGAATAGGTGGCAAACTTTTGGCTAACATCGATGGTCATTCCAGCGCCATAGGCTCCACCCTTCGCCCGGATCTCGTTGTACAGATATTCGTTGGACAAAATTCGCTGAAGGACAAAGAGGTCCCCGGTGAACCGGTCATCGGAAAACTCGGCAGCAGTCGATACAAATTGGACGTCGGTGGAGGTGATGAAGGCTTCCTTTTTCACGTAAGGGGTGAAGGAGATAGGCGCATAAGCTTCCTTGTCCTTAGGCCAAGATTTGACCCTCTCCTCGATTGCCGAACCAATCTTTTTCATGGATTCGCCGTCGCTGGTTATGTTAACAATCAACCCGTCGGTGCTGAAGAGTTTGCCATAAGCTTCCTCAATCTTCGCCTGTTGGTCCGGTCCATAGTTCTTCACCAAATCCTTGATAAACAGGTAATAATCAAAACCGTTGAGGGCCTGATTGTAATCATCCAAAGCCGATAGACTGGATAGAGCCCGAGCTCTAGCCAACTGGTGGCCGCTTTGAACCAAGGATGACTGATAGTAGGACTGAATCATCTTCAAAACTTCAAGCATCCGGGCTTGGTCACTAAACAAGCTGCGGAACAGCTGCTCTTCGATAAGGTTCAAGCCCTGTTCTAAATGATCGACGCCAAGGAACTTGGTCGATACGATAATCTTTCTGGAAAAGTCATTTCGGTCCCCAGCCATATCTCGGTACAGCCTTGCCCTCGTGGTAATACCACCCGTGTAGAGAGATTCCTTGTTGGAGTAGTCGGAATAGCTATAGTTCTCTGTATCCATCATGCCAACCAGTTCGCATATGAGGGCAAGCCATTCGGCTTCCTCCCGACTCACATGGTCTACATCGAAGACGAAGTCAATATAATGGATATCCGAGGTAGGCAGGTCATGGTAGAGGAAGGTCAACCCATCCTTTTCCACCAACTCCCTCGGCAACTTCTCAATATGGATTGGCAAATCTTCCCGAGTCAACTGGGGAATCGTCTCCTTAGCTTCAGCCGAGTCCCCACTGTCCTGTCTAGTGCGAAGGGCCTCATTCTCTTCGATAAGCTTGTCCAATTCGTCGTCGCTCAAGGCAGCCTTGTAGGCATCCAGGCCTTCGCGAACTTTCTTATCCCTATCCACATTCAAACCAGGTTGAGGCTCGTGGACAATAAAGACCCGGTGGGCATTCTCGATAAAGTTCTCTTGGATGAAGTCTTCGAAGAGACGGCCATGGGCACCTTCCCGCAGACTATCCAACTTCTCCCGATAGGAGAGGGCGTCGATCGGATTCTCGTCATAAATCCAGCCCGATAGGCAGGACAGACCGAGAATAATTCCTTTCGTCGCAAAGTTACCCTTTTCCCGCAGGCTAAATTCGGCGCTTTGTAACTCGCCAAAGAGAAGATCCTTATCCAAACCCTCCTCAGCGAAGGATGTCATATACCGGTCCACAATCTCCTTGAAACGTGGGCCATCCTCCGGACCAACATTCTTCACGACAATGGAGAAGGCCGGTTCTCTGACAGGACTGAACTCGCAGTAGACATCCTCACAATCCAACTCCTTCAACAAAGCTTGACGCAAAGGCGATGCCTCCGAATTCACCAACACCGCTGGCAAGAGTTGGAGAAGAAGCATCTCCTCGTCCTGGGCAGGCTTCAGCAGCCAGGAGTAGGACAGGTAAGTTTGCTTGGTTGGGTCCTCAGATGGGGACAGGGAGTAGGATTCTTTATATTCATGTTCTTGGTTAAAGCGGCCAACATCATCAGCTAGCGACTTCACTTCTTGGTAATCAAAATCCTTGAAGTAGTCTTCTAGGCGTTGGAAAGTTTCCTCTTCATCGATATCGCCGTAAAGGAAGGTCCAGGAGTTTGACGGATGGTAGTATTTCTTGTGGTAGTTGCTGAAATCCTCAAAGCTTAAGGACGGGATATCATAGGGGTTACCACCGGAGTTTTCGCCATAGATGCTATCTGGATAAAGACGCTCGGAAATTTGGTCGGAGACTTGGTCTTCTGCCGATGACATTGCCCCCTTCATCTCGTTATAGACGACACCCTGGTAATTGATGGGGTCTTCCTTGTTAAAGAGCTCGTAGCGCCAACCTTCCTGGCGGAAGATCAGGGGGTCCCGAGTCGCGTTAGGGTAGAAGACGGCATCCAAGTAAAGGTCCATCAGGTTGGCAAAGTCCACGTCGTTTCTGGAGGCGACGGGGTAGACGGTCCGGTCGGGGTAGGTCATGGCGTTAAGGAAGGTTTGGAGGCTGCTCTTCAGCAGGTCCATGAAAGGTTCCTTCGTCTTGTACTTCCTCGATCCGTTGAGGACACAGTGCTCCAGGATGTGGCAGTTGCCAGTCGATCCAAGGGGCGGCGTCCGGAAGCCAATGATGAAGACCTTGTTGGGGTCCTCATTTTTCATGTGCAAGAGGCGAGCTTTCGTTTTCTTATGTTCATAATGATAAAGAGTGGCTTCTTCTTCGGGCAGATAGCGCTCCTCCAATAAAGTAAAGTTATTTTTGACGGTCATTAAACCCTCTTTCTAGCCCAGGGGGCACCACTAATTTTCTAGTTATTCCATTTTATCCTAGTTTCGCGGGATTAACTAGACCGCTATGTTTGCATAGTTATAAACCGCGAAGGAAGGGGCAATGTAAAAAAGTTTGAATTTTTCCACGTTTCCTGTATACTTAGTAGGTATCTTTATTTAGAGAGGTCCTTTTTGTGTGCAATGGAAGACCAGAATTTTCCAAAGCGTGCCAAAACGGCAAGGGAAGAACACAAGAAAGACTCTTCTGCTATACTAAATATACATTCTCTGCTCCGATTTGAAAGCGGGGCAAATTCCAAAGGGAGGTGAAAGCATGAATCAATATGAAATGGTCGTCGTTTTAAAACCAAATCTTGAAGACGAAGATCGCACAGCTGTTTTAGACCGCTTAAAAGAAGCAATCGAAACAAATGGCAATGTAGGAGAAATCGATGATTGGGGAACTAGAAGACTTGCATACGAGATTAACTACATCAAAGAAGGTTATTACCTTGTTCTTAACTACGAAGCAGAACCAACAGTAGTTGCAGAAGTTGAACGTAGAGCTCGTATCATGGACCAAGTCATTCGCTACTTAACGATTAAGAAAGAAGCGTAATGAACGAAACAGGAGGTTTACAATGAATCATGTAACTCTATTGGGACGTTTAACGAGAGACCCTGAACTCACATACAACAATACGACAGGAAACGCGATGACTCGTTTTTCCATTGCCGTAGACAAACAGCTATCACGCGAAAAGAAACAAGAAATGGAATCTAAGAATCAACCAACTGCCGATTTCATCAATATCGTTTGCTGGGGTAAATTGGGCGAAAACGTCAACCAATATACCGCTAAAGGGAAGAGAGTTTTAGTTGAAGGCCGTATCCAAACGGGTTCCTACGAAGCTCAGGACGGTAGCCGTCGTTACACGACAGATATCGTCGCTAGTTCCGTCGAATTCATCGATTGGAAAGACCGCGACGGTTCGAATAATAGCAACCAACAATCCAACTACCCTAAGAGCAACCAGAGCGATAACCAAGAATCATCCGATGATGACTTCTTCGGAGATGACTTCAGTCCGGTAGACGATGATCGCATTCCATTTTAATCGACCAGATTAAAAGGAGGTTCACATGCAAAACAGAAGATTTAGACCAAGAAAGAAAGTATGCCAATTCTGCAAAGATAAGAGCAAAGTTCTTGATTATAAAGATACTGAGGGTGTAAAGCAATTTACAAATGAGCAAGGCAAAATTCTTCCAAGAAGAGTTACTGGCACTTGTGCAAAGCACCAACGCGACGTTCAATTAGCAATTAAGAGAGCTCGCCACATCGCTTTGATCCCTTACGAAGCAAAGTAAGCTTATCAACAGAAATATCAAACCTCGGTTCATGGACATCATGGACCGGGGATTTTTTATTCGGGTGTCCAACCCGCCTGGGTATAAGTTAAACCTTCTTTTATGCTATAATCAATCAATGCTAAGATACACCCACTGAAAGAGCTACTCTTCAGTGTTATTATGATTCACCGAAGAAGTGAAGGAGAAATAATGGAATTCAACTTTAACAAATTCTCAGGGCCGGTCAACTTTTTAGTGACCACTCTGTTGGGCGTCGCGCTGGTTTACACACAGCTAAATGTCTTGCCCTTCGTCTCCCTGTTTTCCCTATTTGCCTATACGGTACTGTGGGTCAACCAGGGATGGAGATGGACAAGCCTAAGCTATATTGCGACCAGTGTCATCGTCTACTTCATGTACGGTCTTGAGATTACCCTAGCCATAATGCCAACGATCATCATCCTGTCGGCTATGATCGCTATCTTTATCGAGAGAAAATTCGATCAATTTCGGACCATCTTTTTAGCGGCCATCGCCTTCATGGTAGTGACCTTCACGATGCTTTACATCTCCGAATTACAAACGGGGGTTAGCTTACACAGCGCAGTCACGGTCATCGTGGAAGAGCAGCTTGAAGGTTTCATCGAGCAATTAGATAACCTACCGGACATTAACCGTGACCTCTTTAGCACTCAACTAGCGATGTCAACGGCCATGGTCACCAACACCATCGTCCAAAACTTACCCGGTGTCTTCTTTGCGGCAGGGCTCTTCATGGTTGCCTTGAATTACTTTATTTCCACCTCGATTCTTTTCCATGGCAATGTATTGAAAAAGAAAGTTCTCTTATCCAAACTACAGATGCCGAAAGTGTTAGCTATCGTCATTGTAGCTGCGGTTGTCATTACCGTCCTATTGGAAGGTGTGCATCCCGCTATGGCCATCGTCGGATCCAACCTCATGCTCATTGGAGGAAGCCTCTTTGCGCTCAACGGGATGGCCACCCTTGGCATGATGTTGAAATTGCGCTTGGTAAGTTACTTCCTTGTGATGATCTTCGTGCTGTTCTTCATTAATATTATGATCTATGCCCTCATATTCCTAGGCATCGTCGACACCCTTGTCGACATCCGAAGCAGAATTCACTTCACTGGAGGTCCTAATGGCAGACAATAAACAACCAAGACGCGCCAAAAGAGACGTGAACCAAGTGAATTGGGGCGACATTATCATCTACCCCCTTATCGCAGGCTTGATGACGATCGGCCTTTTCCTTTGGAACCCTATTGCCGGCATCATCGGCCTATTGGCCACAGCCTACCTCACCTATAATGCCTATATGCAGGAGAAGGAGAGCAAGACGGCTGTCGTCAGCGCCATCGAAGACCTCAACACCGACTTTGACGAGATCACCAAGAGCGCTGTGTTTGGTATGCCCTTTCCCATGGCCGTACTCAACCACCAAGGCAACTTCCTTTGGTACAACTCTTCCTTCAAGTCCATCTTTGGCATTGAGGGATCCCTCCTGGGCAGGGACTACAAGAATATTTTCCCTGACGTCAATCACGAAGATTTACTTAGAAGAAAAGAAGAGTACTTCCGTACAGGCATGGATGACAAGATTTTCCTCTTCTACCATAACGTGACGGAAAACTCTCGGGGAGAAAAATTAGTCCTCCTCTATGGCGTAGACAATACAGAAGACGAAGAAGTTCGGGAAGCATGGACCAATGAAAAGATGGTCGTGTGGACCATCTACTTCGATAATTACGATGAAATCAGAGCGAAAACTCCTGAGCAGGATCGACCATTGACCTTCGCCCAAGTGGACCGTTTGGTCAATAGCTACGCACAAAACTATGACGCCTTCATGGTGAAATATGAGTCCGACCGCTACATGATTATCATGGAAGAAGCCCTCTTCCGTCTAGCGGAAGAAGAGAAGTTTTACCTCTTGGATGACCTCAGGGACCTACAGTTGGAAGAAAAAATCCGCCCCACCTTCTCTATCGGTATCGGCCGTGGAAATCATAATCCACAGGATCTGCAGAAGGAAGCTAGAAACGCAATCGATATCGCCTTATCCCGAGGTGGCGACCAAGTCGTCATCAAGGATGGGGAAGACCTCCGCTACTTTGGTGGCAAGACTCAGGCAACAGAACGCTACACGAAAGTTAAAGCGAGGGTCATGTCCAATGCGGTTTCCCAATTCATCGAAGAAGCCAAAGACGTCCTTATCATGGGCCACAAGAATCCCGACATGGACTCTTTCGGTTCCTGTCTGGGCATGTTAGCCTTGGTCCGCAGTCATGAAAAGACCGCCTACATCGTCCTGGACGAAGTGACACCAGCGATCGAGAACCTGTACCATAAAGCCATCAACGATATTCCTGACTTGAGCAACTTTATTTTGACGCCAGCGGAAGGAAACAGGCAGCTGTCCTCAGCCAGCCTTGTGGTCGTGGTCGACAACCACCGCCACGATTCCACCGCTAATCCGGACCTGCTGGATAAGGGGAACAAAGTCATCATCGTTGACCACCACAGACGGGGCAACGACTATATCAAGGATGCGGTTATTTCCTACATCGAACCCTATGCTTCGTCAACTTCGGAGCTAGTCACCGAGCTGCTTAGCTATGACGATGAAGAATTCAAGCTGCCTCAGGTCATCGCAGAGGGCCTCCTCGCCGGCATCACCGTAGACACGAAGAACTTCTTTTACCAGACAGGTGTTCGAACCTTTGAGGCTGCTGCTCTTCTAAAGCGACACGGCGCAGACTCGACGGTAATCAAGGAACTCTTCAAAGATGACTTCAGCCTCGTGCGAGGAAAGTCTGAGATTATCAGCAACGCGGAATACTTTAATGACCGCTTTATTATCGGAACCTTCGATCACGACATCGAGGGATCGACATTAGTAGCTTCCCAAGCCACGGATGCCTTGTTGGCCATCCGCGGAATCGAAGCCGCTTTCGTCTTAGCCCGGGCCAACGGGCGGATCCATATCTCAGCACGCAGTATCGGAAATATTTCCGTCCAGCTCATCATGGAGAAACTGGGAGGCGGTGGTCACCTGACTGCATCAGCAACTCAGCTGGACATGACCATGGACGAAGCAAAACAAAAATTGAAAGGCGCGATAACGGAATTTGTCAAGGAGGACGAAGATGAAAGTAATTCTAATTGAGAACGTGGATGGTTTAGGCAAGGCGGGGGACCTCGTCAATGCGAAACCAGGATACTTTAATAACTATCTAGCCAAGAATGGCCTAGCCGTTCTGGCAACCCCTGACGTGGTTAAGCGTTGGAAGGCTAAAAAGAAAGAAGAAGAGCAGGAAGCGCAACAGCGCCGTGAAGACGCTCAAGATATAAAGAAGAAAATCGAGGATTGCCAAGTCGTCATCAAAGCAAAAGGTGGCGAAGGCGGCCGCCTCTTTGGGTCGGTAACGGCTCAAGACATTGCCGATGCCTTAAATAAGGAACTTGGCACAGATATCGATAAGAAGAAAATTGAATTAAAGGATAGTATCCGCAACGTCGGCAACTATCACGTGGATGTTCGTGTTTATCCTGAAACGGTGGCTTCGCTTAAGGTACAAGTTGAAGAGGCCTAGTGATGACAGAGCAAATGCCGAAACAGCCTTCAAACGACGGTGCAGAACGCGCCGTCCTAGGCTGTATTTTTTTAGATAGGACCAATATCAATGGGGCCAGCGAGCAACTGACTAGCTCCTCCTTTTACTATCCCCGAAATGCCTATATTTTTGAGGCCATGCTCGAGCTCGACGCCAAAGGCGAACCCATCGACTTCCAAACGATCGTCAACCAGTTGCAAGTCAAAGGGAACTTGGACAAGGTTACCGAAGCTTACCTCTACGAACTCCTCAACGAGATGTACTACACGAGTAACTTCCAAAGTTATGTTGATATCGTTAAGGAGAAGGCACAGCTTCGCGACCTCATTCAATTAGGTAGCGACATCTATAATCGCGCTCGTGGGGAAAATGAGGAATCCAGCTCCATTTTGGCAACAACAGAACAAGCCCTCCTCCGCATCAATGAGGAAAGAGACAATACGGATCTGACTATCCTCAGTCAAACTATTCCTCAGGCAATTGAACAAATCTCCCTGCTTGCCTCCAACAAAGGACAACTGACCGGCCTATCCACAGGCTTCCGATCTCTGGACAACCAGCTATCGGGTTTGCAAAAATCCGACCTCTTGCTCTTAGCAGCACGTCCCTCCATGGGAAAGACTGCCCTTGGCGTCAACATCGGCTACAATGTTGCTCGCTTTAAAGACAAGGACGGGAACTATCCCAACCGTGTCGCTGTCTTCTCTCTGGAAATGAGCAAGCTTCAGTTGAGCCAGCGTTTGTTGGCCATGTCCTCGGATATCGGCCTCCAAGACGTCATCTCCGGTGAAATTGAGGGGCAGGACAAGTGGGAGAGACTCATTGCAGCTTCATCGGAGTTAAACGAGATTCCACTATACATCGACGACACCTCCTCCATCTCCATTCAGGAGCTTCGATCTAAGTGCCGTCGGATGAAGTTACAGCACGGTCTCGATCTGATTGTCATCGACTACCTTCAGCTGATGACCGTCGAGGATGCGAGAAGAAGTGAGAACCGCCAACAGGAAATTTCTACAATCTCACGAGGATTGAAAGGTTTGGCCAAAGAGATGAACTGCCCGGTCCTTGCACTCTCCCAGCTCTCTCGTAAGGCAGAGTCCCGAGAAGGCGCTAGACCGATGATGAGTGATATGCGGGAGTCGGGGGCAATCGAGCAGGATGCCGACGTCGTCATGCTCCTCTACCGTGAGGACTACTACGACAAGGATACCGAAAACCAAAACATCACCGATGTCATTATTGCTAAGCACAGGAATGGCCCGGTTGGTACCGTCCAGCTCTACTTCAAGAAGGAACTCACCAAGTTCGGTGACTTGAGCTATGAGAATGACCCCAATGCTTGGTAAAGTTCCTAGAGAAGAAGGAGAGGCAAGAATCAGCCTACGACCTCTTCAGAAGCAGGATATGCAACGAATCAAGCGGTGGGGAAGAAACCAAACTCCGCTCTTATCCGGTTACAACTATGGCGAGATGTCCTTTTCCGAATCCCTCTTCTGGTATCGGGCAAAGACTTCAAAAAACGCGAGATACTTCGCCATCGACCACAAGGACCAAAAGATGATTGGCTACTTGGGGGCGAAGCAAATTAATATGGTCCAACAATCTGCCCTATTAGGTATCGTCCTAGACCCCAACTTCCAATCTCAGGGTTACGGGAAGGAAGCTCTGCTTCTCTTTATGGACTTTTACTTCAACGAGTGGGGTATGAGATCCCTCAACTTAGAGGTTAACCAGTTCAATAAAAGGGCCCTTGCCCTTTACGAAGACCTAGGTTTTCGCTATGTCAGCGAGTCCTATGAGAAATTTGAAAATCAAGAGATTAATGTAGACGCATTAGATGACGAGCTGAAAGAGAGTTTCTTTTATAGAGACGGAACCCTCTACAGCAAGCTGTGGGTAATGAGAAAGGAGAGCCTATGAGGATGGATTTTGACTTATCGAAGATAGATTTTCGAACCACCCCTGTGGAAAACATGTTCCTCGATACCTATCTGGAACAAGCACCGGGCAATGCAATCAAGTTCTATCTCTACGGCTGGAAGGCCTGCTACGGCAAGGGCGACTCCTCCCTTTCCCTTGAAAGCCTCACAGAGACCCTCCACTTATCTCAGGAAGAATTGTTAGAAGCCATTAGCTACTGGATTGAGGAAGGCCTAGTCATCCTTCGAGAAGAGGAAGGCGACTTTAATCTGGATTTCCGCAGCATCATTCTCTACTGGGCTGGCATCTACGAACCGGTAGAGTCTTTACCTATGGATGTCCTTCGTGAAAACGACGGCGCATCCATCAATTTTCAGCAAGATATGGAGAACGCAGAAGAGAGGATTCCATCCTTATTTGACCAGTTGGCTCCTTCTAGGGAGTCTGACCAATCGACGCAAGAAAAGGGCCATGTCAGCAGTGACACCCCTTCCATAGAAACCGACAAAGGTGGAGATGAAAACCGTCGCAAACTCTTCGATGACCTAGAAGATTATTTGTCTGAAGGAGTCAGCTACCAAGTCCTACTGAAACCAGACGAGATACGGACCATCCACGATTTTCTCGACACCTATCCGATCACCCCTGACTTTTTCCTCTACGCCTACAAGAAGGCAGCCACCCATGGTGAGGCAAGCTCCAGATCCTTTAAGTACGTCATTACCATTATAGAAAATTGGCTCCGCTTCGAACACATCAGCAATCAGGAAGACTTGGATGCCTTCCTCGTTAAAGCGGAAGAAGCGAAGAAGAACAAAAAGCAAAGCAGCAGGAAAAGAGCAAAAGCGAAGGCGAAGAACCTGTCTGATGACAAAAGGTTATCCAAAGAGGAGAGAACAGCTTGGGTCAAGCAGCGGCTTGAACAATCCAAACGAAGAAGCTTGAAGGGAGGTTCGGATGACGAATAAACAGACCGTTAGCGACATCTTAGATCGAAGAAGAGCGACCGCCAAGTTGTCCCGGGACCAACGGGTAGCTAGCTTTTACGAAGACCACCCCGACTTTCTCGCTTTACGGGACGATATAAAAAAGACGAGCCAAGACCTGATCTTGGCCATGCTCCAAAAGGAAGACACCAAGCCCATTCAGGACAAGTTGGACCAGCTCCATAAAGAGGAAGAAGCCTTTCTCAACGACCACAAGATGACTAAGGACTTCTTCGAGCCAGACTACACCTGTAAAATTTGCAACGATGAAGGCTTTGTAGACGGCAAGTCCTGCTCCTGTCGAAAGCAACTTTTGGTTGACCAAAACTACGACCAAAGCAAGGTCAAGGAAAAGTTGAAGGAGCAAAACTTCTCCACCTTTAAATTGGATATCTTCCGTAAGAGTAGGCAGCAGGGGGAAGAAGTTAGCCCCTACGAAAATATGAAAGACCTAGTTCAAGCTCTAACGGAAGAGTACGTTCCTTACTTTTCCACCAAGTCCCCCAACCTCTATTTTTACGGGCCGACAGGGACGGGTAAAACCTTTTTGGTGAACAGCATTGCCAAAGGACTTTTGGATAGGGGATACACCGTCCTCTACCAAACAGCGGGCGAGCTACTGGAGTTCCTAGTCAACTACAATTTTATGTTCGTCGAGGACAAAGAAAGCAACTACGACCGCCATCAGTTTGTCTTTGATGTGGACCTACTTATCATCGACGACCTGGGGACGGAATTTGTACGAGATCAGACCGTAGCCGCTTTATTCGATTTAATCAACAGCCGTTTAGTCGGAAAGAAGCCAGTCATCCTATCCTCCAATATCGAATTGGAAGAGTTGGGTGACTATTACGACCAGCGGATTGCCTCCAGAATCCAAGGGGAATACACCGCTTTTGAAATCTACGGAAATGATTTACGACGTCAGTTATAGACAACAGTTTTACAAGCAATAAGAAGGGAGCAGCCATGATAAAGGTAAGTGCAGATCAGATGAAGGCAATCGACAGATATGCCATCAATGTATTGGACATTCCGGGCATCGTCCTGATGGAGAATGCCGCCCTCCGGTCCATCTCTAATATGGACTTAAGTCGGAGACATTCCTTCGCCATCTTTTGCGGGACGGGGAATAACGGAGGCGACGGTCTTGCCATTGCCCGCGGTCTAATCGCCCTAGGCAAGAAAGTGATTACCTTTATCATCGGAGATAGAACGAAGGGAAGCGAAGAGTTCAAAACCAACTACAGGGCTTTGGAGCGGCTGGGCGAAATCCATTGGTTGGATACCCTAGGCGACATCGACCTGATGAAAGAAAAGTTGGATAAAGTGAATACCATTATCGACTGCATCTTTGGAACGGGTTTGAACCGGCAGATTCGAGGGATGGCCGTCGTTGTCATCGAGAACATCAACGAGTCCCGTATTCACACAATCTCCATCGACGTCCCTTCCGGCATTAACGCTACGACCGGGGAATCCTTGGGTTCCGTGGTCGATGCCAGTGAAATCATCTGCTTGCAATATATGAAGACGGGGCTGGAAGTGTCGCCCTATGTACACTGCCCAATCACGGTTGTTCCCATTGGAATTCCTGATTTTGTTGCAGAGAAAGTTTTAGGATAGTATTATCGTCATGATGGAATTTGACAATAAGGACAGTAACCGAAAGGTGGATAGAGATGTTAGATATTAAGAAAATTCGACAGAACCCAGAAGAGGTTGTCGAAGGTTTAAAGAAAAGACATGGTAACTTCCCAATCGACAACGTCTTGGAAGTTGACGAGAAAAGAAGAAGCCTCCTCGTCGAAGTAGAAGAGAAGAAGGCGGAAAGAAATCGCGTTTCCAAAGAGATTCCTGCTAAAAAGAAAAATGGGGAAGACGTCTCCGGCATCATCGAAGACATGAGAGTCCTTGGCGATGAGATTCAAGAGTTGGACGACCAGGTTCGCCAGTGTGACGAAGAATTGAACGACTACCTCTTATCTATACCAAACATTCCCGATGCTTCCGTACCCGATGGTAAGGATGACAGCGAAAACTGGGAGATGAGAGTCGTCGGCGAACCCAGAGAATTCGAATTCGAGGCAAAAGCCCACTGGGATATCGGAACCGACTTAGGAATCCTTGACTTCGACCGCGGAGCCAAATTATCCGGAGCTCGTTTCACCGTTTTCGCAGGCAAAGGCGCCCGTTTGGAAAGATCCATCTACAACTTCATGTTGGACCTTCACACTCAAAACCAACCCTATATCGAAGTATCTCCACCATACTTGGTTTCTCGTGAATCCATGACCGGAACAGGCCAACTGCCTAAGTTCGAGGAAGATATGTATCACTGCGAAGAGGACGACCTCTTCTTGATTCCAACCGCTGAGGTGCCTGTAACCAACCTCTTCCGCGACGAAATCCTCGAAGAGAAGGACCTTCCCATTAACCTCACCGCCTACACCCCATGCTTCCGCAGGGAAGCGGGTTCTGCAGGCCGTGACACAAGAGGTCTCATCCGCCAGCACCAATTTGACAAGGTCGAGCTGGTTAAGTTTGCCCATCCAGACCACTCCTTCGAAGAGCTGGAGCAGCTCACTCTGGATGCGGAAGAAGTCCTAAAACTTTTGGAGATTCCCTACCGCGTCGTTAAACTCTGCAGCGGCGATCTTGGTTTCTCCTCAGCAATGACCTACGACATCGAAGTCTGGATGCCAAGCTACGGCCGTTACGTGGAAATTTCTTCATGCTCAAACTTCCTGGACTTCCAAGCGAGAAGAGCCAACGTCCGCTTCCGCGATGGTGACGGCAACATCCAGTTTGCCCACACCCTAAACGGATCCGGCCTTGCGGTAGGTCGTACCTTCGCCGCCATTTTGGAAAACTATCAGAATGAAGACGGCACCGTCACTGTGCCAAGCGTTCTCGTGCCTTACTTCGGTCAAGAAGTAATAGACTAAGAATTTATGATGAGCGAACAGAAGAAGATTATCCTAACGGGGGGAGGAACGACGGGCCATGTCGCCGTTAACCTCGCCCTCATCCCCAGACTGCTAGAAAAGGGTTGGGAAATCCACTATATCGGCTCCGAAAAGGGAATAGAGCGGGACCTGATTGCCGACTTCGATGAGGTCACATATCACGCCATCGCCACCGGCAAACTTCGCCGCTACCTATCCAAGGACAACATCTTAGATGTTGGTCGAGTCATCAAGGGTGTCGGTCAAGCCAGAAAACTAATCCGTAAAATCAAACCTAACGTCATCTTCTCCAAGGGAGGCTACGTCTCCGTACCCGTCGTCATCGGCGGTCACTTCAATGGTGTCCCCTCCATCAGCCACGAGTCAGACCTGACGCCTGGTCTTGCTAACAAACTGAGCATGCCTTTCGTCAAGAAGGTTATGCTGACCTTCCAAGACTCCCTAAACCACGTCAAGGAAAGCAAGGCCTTCTACCTAGGCCCAGTCATCCGCGAACAAATCAAAGATGGGGACGGAGCCAGAGCAAGGAAGGAATATGGCTTCTCCGGCGACAAGCCCGTCATGCTGGTCATGGGCGGATCTCTCGGCGCAGCTTCTCTGAATAGGGCCATCTGGGAGAACCTCGACAGCCTCTTGGAAAAGTACGATATCCTACACGGTGTCGGCCAAGGCAAGGGGGACCCCACTATAGAAAGACCTGGCTACGTCCAAGAGGAATACATCCGAGCCGGCATGAACGATGCTTTAGCCATGGCCGACATTATCATCTCTAGGGCAGGGTCCAATGCTATCTTCGAGTTTCTCTACTACCACAAGCCCATGCTCCTCGTCCCGCTTGGTACCAACCAAAGCCGAGGCGACCAGATCCTAAACGCCGAACAGTTTGAAAAACGGGGCTATGCCAAAGTATTGTTTGAAGAAGACGTGACACCGGAGAGCTTTATTGCGTCGGTTCAAGATATCGAAGACAACAAGCAGGGAATGATAGCGGCTCAGGAAACTTTTGAGTTCCATGATGCTGTTGGCACCATCATTGAAGAATTAGAAAAAATAGCGAGATAAGAGGGACTGTTGCAAACAAACCCCATAAAACTAAATAGCATTGGTAAAATTATACTAACCCCCAAAAGTTGGACGGAATATCCAGCTCTTGGGGGTCGGTTTTTAGCAAAATAAAGTTATAGATTCAAGGTGAAAGATGTGCAAGCTTAACTAAAAGGTGGGGGATGTTTTTGTTTCAGCGTTAAAATTGTTATATAAGATAATTTGCGATACGCGAAATATTCTTAAAAGTTGTATTAACATATATTTCATCTTTCTCATTATAATAATGGTTTAACAATAATTTATTGAAATATAAAGCAGTCAAGTCCACAATCCTGTGTAAAATACTATACAATGTTTTACCGGTCTCTCAT
>CAYMYX010000012.1:10053-41670 GCA_964394795.1 uncultured Peptoniphilaceae bacterium | reverse complement strand
GTGTCCCCTATGGTAGGGATGTCCGAGTACGTCCTAGAGGATGGCGACGTGGTTCGCCTCCAGTTCTCCCTTCATGAATGGGGTAAAGACATTGGCCATGGCTGGGACGGATCCCTTATTGAACCTGCCGACAGAGAAGCCTTAACCGCCCTGATCGCTCAAATCAATTCCAATCCTGACTTGGTTGCCCGCTTGAGCGAGGACCACGTCTTGGAGGCGTATGAGGCGAGCATGGTAACCGTTAAAAACTTGGAAGCAAACCAAGAAGCGATCAACGAGAGCATCTCCAACCTGTTAACTGCCCTAGATTACGTAGAAGATCCTGTGGAGGAAAGCAGCGAAGAGAGCTTGGACGATAGCTCCGAAGCAAGCGAGTCTGAGGAAGTGGAGAAGTCTCCTACTCCTGGAGGGAACACGTCCAATACTGGAGGCACGAAGAAACCAAGTACTAGCACAGGAAGATCTCCTAAAACCGGTGACGACGGCATCTTACCGATAGTGATCATTGGTGGAGGAGCAGCTGGTTTACTCCTTTTCGTCACCCTTCATGGCAAAAAGAAGGAAGAAGAGACGAAGTAAGAAGAATAAAATGACGAGGGCAAAGCGGTTTGCTTTGCCCTTTTGTGAAAGGGGAGAACATGATACGGCGAGAGCATATTAAGAAGATAGCCGTTGGCTTAATTCTCTTGGCGGTTGCCCTTCTCGGCGTCTTTTTGGTGAATAACCAGAACCAAGGGGGAAGGGATGACAAGCCATCCTTCAGCTTGGCATCTGAGGAAAGTAAGGATTCAAGCGAGAAGGAAGAAAAGACGGAAGAATCGAAAGAAGTAAGCAGCAAGGAAGTTAGTGAAACATCGACGGTTGTAAGCGAGGATGGGGATAGTCAAGAAAGTACCAGCCTCGAGCAAGTGGAAATTACAATCGCTGAGGAAAAGCCGGTAGCGTCAGAGGAGTCTGTTGTAAGTGAATCAAGTACCCAGCAATCTTCGGAGATGGTTTCGTCGGAGGATGAGCCGGCAGAAGTCGCCAGCGAAGAAACACCTGTTGCGACTCTACCTGCTTCCAGCGAACCGACCCAAGAAACGACATCGTCGGAGACGAGCCAAGACCAATATTCCACCGACCCAGTGCCCGAAGATAAGCCACAGCCGGTGGAACCGGAAGAGGTCGAGGAGGGAGACGAAGTTGCGGGTTACGTAAGCCTTCAAGTCCGGGTGGATACCTTGGTGGCCAATCCGGAGGTGCTGGAGGAAAACTTGCGAGGTCTCGTGCCCGAATCGGGAGTCATCTTCTCAGGCATCGACATTCCTTACTATGAGGGGGAGAGCGCCTTTGATGTTTTGGAAAGGACGATGAGGGAGTCGGGCATACACATGAGCTTCCGCAGCACCCCCATGTACAACTCCGCCTATATTGAGGCAATCAATAACTTATACGAATTGGCTGGTGGGCCGCTGTCGGGCTGGATGTACAGCGTCAACGGGTGGTTCCCTAATTACGGCATGTCCCGCTACCAATTGTCTCCGGGAGACGCCATCAATATGGTCTACACCCTGGATCTTGGTAGAGATGTTGGCGGAGAAGGGGCTAGCATAGGCGGAGGCGACTGATGCGAGACGCCTTTTCTAGGGCTCACCCGGTGGTAAACTTCTTCTATTTCTTTTTTACCATCGCCTTCACCATGTTTTTGATGCACCCCGTCATGCTCCTCATTTCCTTTATGGGAGCGGCGGTGTATTTGCGAAGTGTAAAAGGGGAGAAGGAGTTTTCTAGGAGCCTGTTGGCTGCCCTTCCCCTTATTCTATTGGCGGCTATAATGAACCCGCTATTTAATCATGCGGGGGCTACGATTTTGACCTACCTGCCCACCGGAAATCCGCTGACTTTAGAATCCATTATCTATGGTTTGGCAGCCGGCTTGATGTTAGCGGCGGCTCTTTTGTGGTTCTCTTGCATGAACCAAGTCCTGACTTCGGACAAGTTTGTCTACTTGTTCGGCCGAGCCATTCCTTCACTATCCTTGGTCCTCTCCATGTGCCTCCGCTTTGTGCCTTTGTTTGGGCAACAGATGAAGAAGGTTGCCCAGAGCCAGAAGCAGATTGGTCGGGACCCGTCCTCCGGGAATCTCTGGCAACGGGCTAGAAACGGACTCAATATTTTGTCCATCACGGTGAGCTGGGCTTTGGAGAATGCCGTCGATACGTCGGACTCTATGACGGCAAGGGGATACGGGCTTAAGGGGAGAACCAGCTTTTCGATCTACAGTTGGACAAAGGCAGATAAGGTGAATCTGGGCATTATGGCCCTCCATGTGGGGGTCATCTTGGCAACCGCTTTTGCCGGAGAATTGAAGTGGTACTACTTCCCCATCTTGGGTGGAAGTGGTCCTAACTTACTCAATTTATTCGCCATCTTAAACTATATTGGACTAGTCACAACCCCGCTACGGATGAAGGGGGAGGAGGAAAGGGCATGGAAACGTACACAATTAAAGATTTAAGTTTCTCCTATCCTGAAAGTGATCGGAAAGTGTTGTACGGCCTCAATTTGGACATCAAGGAAGGGGAGTTTGTCGTCCTCCTAGGCAAGTCGGGTTCGGGCAAGACCACCCTCCTTCGCCAATTGAAGCCAACTTTAGCCGCCCATGGGAAGAAGTCAGGACAGATTCTTTTCCAAGGACGCCCATTGGAAGAGTTGGACCAAAGAGACCAAGCCCAGAAGATTGGCTTCGTCCTCCAACGGCCGGAAAACCAACTGGTGACCGATAAGGTTTGGCACGAGCTTGCCTTCGGACTCGAAAGCTTGGGTTTAGACAATCAGAGTATAAGGTTGAGAGTGGCGGAGATGGCCTCCTTTTTTGGCATCCAACACTGGTTCTACCAGGACGTTGCCTCTCTTTCAGGCGGCCAAAAGCAGATGCTGAATTTGGCGGGAATTATGGCCATGCAACCCTCCGTCCTCCTCCTCGACGAACCAACCAGCCAGTTGGACCCCATCGCGGCAGCTAATTTTCTGGACATGCTGAAGAAGATCAACCAAAACTTGGGGACCACCATCCTCCTCAGCGAGCATCGCTTGGAGGAGGTGATCGATAAGGCCGACCGTTTAGTGGTCTTAGATCAAGGGAAGGTCCACACCCAAGGAACGATTCGCCAAGTCATCGAAACCCTGAGCGAGGAAGACCATCCTCTCTTTGCCGCTATGCCTTTACCAAGTCGAGTCCATGGGCGGGTGAAAAATGATCTGCCCTTGCCTATCACCATCCGTGAGGGAAGGACTTGGTTGCAGGACTATAGCCAAGATCATCAACTACAAGAAGTTCCCATTGATCCCCTACCAAGCAGAGAAAACAAAAAGCCAAGCTTGGAACTCAGCCACGCCTTCTTCCGCTACGAGAAAGCGGGAGACGATATGATCAAGGACGCCTCCTTTGTTGCCTATCCCGGCGAGCTAACTGCAATCGTTGGCGGAAACGGGACGGGAAAAACCACGCTCCTCTCTCTTTTATCCGGAGTTAATCGGCCCTATCGAGGCGACCTACTCGTTGAAGGACAGCCTATCGACAACCTGTCTCAGAAGGACCGATACCTTGGGCTGATTGGTGCCGTTCCCCAAGATCCCCAGACCCTCTTCGTTAAAAAAACTGTAATGGAAGAGTTGGAGGATATGGCGGATTCTTCAGAGGAAGGAAAGTACAAGTTAGGGGAAGTGGTCGCCCTTTGCCAACTTCAAGACCTCCTCCACCAGCACCCCTATGATTTGTCGGGTGGGGAACAGCAACGATTGGCTTTGGCGAAAATCTTGCTGTTGAAGCCAAGAATTTTACTCTTAGATGAACCAACCAAGGGGCTAGACGCAGAGTTTAAGGCAACCTTTGCTTCGATTATCCAGAAACTTCTTAAAGAAGGACTCTGCATCGTCATGGTCTCCCATGATCTGGAATTCTGCGCTTCCTACGCTCATTACACCGGGCTCTTCTTCGACGGAAGCTTCGTTGCCTTCGAGGACAGTCAGACCTTCTTTGCCGGGAATAACTTTTATACGAGTCAGGCGAATAGGATGGCTAGGGAAGTGTTACCGAGGGCGACAAGGGCGGACCACATTATCGCCGCCTGTGGCGGCGACCCTGAAGAGCCCAAGGACTTATCCGGTTTTGAGGAAATCGAGGCCTTCCACTTGCCCAAACTTGAAACAGAAACGGAAAAGCTAACCGTAGCCAAAGTAAATAAGGGCCCCCTGCCGACTAGAACGAAGTTGGCGTTGGTGCTCATCCTGCTGACGATTCCATTGACCATCTTTCTCGGCATTCGCTATCTGAACGACCGGAAATACCTGTGGATATCTCTGGCGATCATCATTCAGGTGATGCTGCCCTTCTTCCTCAGCTTCGAGGGGCGGAAGCCCCAAGCAAGGGAATTGGTGGTCATCGGAGTTCTGGTTGTCATCGCCGTGGCGGGACGGGCTGCTTTCTTCATGCTGCCCCAGTTCAAGCCGACGGTGGCAATTACCATTATTGGCGGGATTGCCCTTGGAGCCGAGTCTGGCTTCCTGATTGGGTCATCCTCCATGCTGTTGTCGAATATCTTTTCGGGCCAAGGGCCATGGACCCCTTGGCAAATGTTCGCCATGGGCATTATTGGCTTTTTGGCTGGTCTTGTATTCCGATGGGTTAGGGGACAGAACAGCCAAGTAGGCCTCTTGACTTTTGGTGGCTTGAGCGCCTTTTTCATCTATGGCGGCATCATGAATCCGGCTGCTGTGCTCATGGCCCAACAACAGATTACCTTGCCGATGATTATCGCTTCCTACGCGACTGGACTACCCTTCGATATTGTTCACGCGGTGTCCACGGTTTTCTTTCTCTATGTACTAGGACGGCCGATGCTTGAAAAGTTAGAAAGAATCAAAGTGAAATATGGACTTATACAGGCCCAAGCGTGGTAGCGGGCCTGTTTTTCTGTCAATAATTTTCTCAAGTAGGTCTCTTTTTGATATTATGGAGAAAATACAGTAAAACGAGTAGACTGACGTGACAAATAACCCGCAGAGGAGGCTTTGCGAAATGGACATAGTCATCAGTGGTGGCGGAAAAGTAGGGGAAACCATAGCGAGGGAATTGACGGCGGAGGACAACAACGTCGTCATGATTGAGCAGAAGGCTACCCGCCTAGAAAACATCATCAACAAAATAGATATAACGGGAATCGCAGGAGACGGTTCGGACTACGAAAATCTCGTAGAAGCCGGCGTCGAAAACTGCGATATCTTTATTGCGGTTACGGCGGAGGACGAGATCAACATTATCAGCTCGATGATCGCCAAGAAGTTGGGCGCTAAGCACACCATCGCCAGGGTGAGAAAGCCCAAGTATAGCAGCCATAATGAGATGATTCGGAAGAGCTTAGGCATTGATATGATGATCAACCCCGAGATGGAAAGTGGTCGTTTGATTGCCCAGGGTTTGGGTTTTCCGGAGGCAATCAGTATTGAGCAGTTCGAGCACGGCAGGGTGCCCATGGTCGAGCTGATTATCAAGAAGGGTAGTTCTTTGGCCGGCACAACATTGATTAACTTCAGAAAGCAGTATGCTGATGTGTTAATCTGTGCCCTAACGAGGGACCAGCACACCTTGATTCCGACAGGTGACACGGTGCTATGTGAGGGAGACCACGTCTACGTTACCGGTTCCAAGGAGAATATCAACCGCTTCTATGAGAAGTCCGGTTATGAGATGGAGAGAATCAAAACTCTCTTGGTTATCGGTGGGGGCCGTGTCACGTACAATCTTCTTCGCTTCTTGAGAAAGGTAGACTTGGATATCAAGGTCATCGAAATCGACAGAACGAAGGCGGAAAACCTGAGCCACGATTTCCCTAACGCTATCATTATCCATGGTGACGGCACAGACCAAACCCTCCTCGATGAAGAAAGAATACAAAACTTCGATGCGGTGGTCAGCATGACCGGCATCGATGAGGAAAATATCTTGAGTTCTTTATACGCCTTATCTGTCGGCGTAAAGAAGGTCATGACCAAGGTGTCAAGAACGGACCTCCTAAAAATATTGGGCCACATGGACCTCCAAACCATCATCACGCCGAAGAACGTTGCCTCAAACAACATTCTGCGAACGGTTCGCGCTTTAAAGAATTCCTCCGGTTCCAACGTGGAAGCCCTATACCGATTTGGTGACTACGAAGTAGAAGCCCTACAATTCCAGGTGAAATCGGGGAGCGATGTTATTGGTATTCCATTGAAAGAATTAAAAACAAAACCAAGCCTCTTAGTCGCTTATATCCTTCGTAAAGATGACCTCATCTTCCCAACGGGAGACGATGAGATCAAGGTGGGGGACCACATCCTGGTTATCACCAAGCAAAAATCCTTAGAAGATGTCGACGACATCATAGATCGGTAGGGTTAGCCTTGTGAATAAACATATGATTCGCTATACCCTAGGATATATCTTGATGTCGATCGGTGGGTTGATGGTTCTGCCTTTCTTGGTGAGCCTACTCTATCGTGAAGACCTCCGCCACATCTTGAGCTTTCTGGGGGTTGGCGCCGGAACGATGGCAATCGGCTACGCGATGACTCGAGTTCCCGTCGACAATAAACAGTTCTACGTCAAAGAAGCCTTTATCATTGTTTCCTTGGCCTGGATTCTTGCCTCCTTCTTTGGCGGCTTGCCCTTTGTCATCAACGGGGACATTCCCAATATTGTCGATGCTTTCTTTGAAACTTCCAGTGGCTTTACCACAACGGGTGCCAGCATCCTACTCGATGTGGAAGCCTTAGCCCACTCCAGTCTCTTCTGGCGGAGCTTCACTCACTTTATTGGGGGCATGGGTGTGTTGGTCTTCGTTATGGCCATCCTTCCCGAAGTCGACTCCTCTTCCGTCCACATAATGCGGGCGGAGATGCCAGGTCCTAGCTTCGGTAAGATTGTGTCTCGACTTTCCCATATCGCCCGAATCCTCTATCTGATTTATCTCGTCATGATGCTGGTTTTTGTCGTCCTGCTCGTGATTGCCGGGGCGCCCCTTTTCGATGCCTTCCTCCTATCTTTCGGAACAGCCGGAACAGGTGGCTTTGGCGTACTAAACGGCAGCATCGCCCCTTACAATAATTTGGCCATCGAGATAGTGTTGGGCGTCGGCATGGTCCTCTTTGGCATCAACTTTACCCTCTACTACATGATTCTCAAAGGGAAAGTGAAGCAAGCCTTAAAAAGCGAGGAGTTGAAGTGGTATCTCGGTATCATTTTGGGGGCCATCCTCCTGATCACCATCGACCTCGCCTTCAACAACTACGATGTTTTGCAAGGCCTTCGTGATTCCTTTTTCAGCGTCACGTCCCTGATTTCGACAACGGGCTACTCCACCGCCCTCTTCGACCAGTGGCCCCTCTTCTCTCAAATGGTCCTCCTTTTGGTGATGTTTGTGGGTGGTATGGCCGGGTCAACCGCAGGCGGTCTCAAGGTTTCAAGGGTCATGATTCTGATCAAAGCCTCCTGGGCGGAGTTAAAGCGAACGTTAAGGCCCAACCGAGTTGTGCCAATTCAGGAAGAGGGGCGACGGGTAGGCAACGATATGCTCCAGACTATCTTCAGCTACCTAGTCATCTATATCTTGCTCTTTATCTTCTTCACCTTCTTAGTCAGCTTGGAAACACAGGACTTCATCTCCGCCTTCTCAGCGGTGGCGGCAACCTTCAACAACGTTGGACCAGGATTAGGTATGGTCGGGCCCTCGGGTTCCTATGCCGAATTCAGCCCCTTCATCAAGACGGTGCTATCCTTCGCCATGATTATTGGCCGTTTGGAGATTTTCCCCATGATTATCCTGTTGAGTCCACATACGTGGACCAATAAGATATAGGTCAAGACATTTGATGAATTTCGCCCCCTATATTATGATGGATGGGCGCGTGGATTGAGGTCCACCAAAGACAACATAAAGAATTTTGGGCTAGAGAATGGCCCGAATCGATTCACTAGATTTAATGAGAAAAGGAGACAACATGGATTACAAAAAGTTTGGTAACGCCTATATGGTCCGCATTAACCGCGGAGAAGAGCTCGTCGAAAAGCTGATGGAATTTGCCAAGGCGGAAGAGATTAAGCTGGCGACCGTATCCGGTATCGGAGCGGCAGATGATGTGACCATCGGCGTATATAGCGTGGAAGAGCAGAAATATTATCAGAATACGTATCAGGAAGAGCTGGAATTGACCAGTTTAGCAGGCAACTTCTCGACGATGAATGGGGAGGAATATGTCCACCTTCATGCCAACTTTGGCCGTTTCGACGGGTCCGTTGTTGGTGGGCACCTGAATAAGGCCTTAATCTCCGGTACAAGCGAGCTTGTCGTCCAACTTCTCGATGGGGAAGTCGACCGCTATAAGGATGATGTCACCGGCTTGAACCTTCTGGACTTTTCCTAACTGAAAAGCCGGATAACTTAGGAAGATGTGAAAGTTAACGAATGAATGAAACAATACTAGAACGGGTCGACCGGGTTGCCCAAGAAGCGGGCAAAGCCGACCTGTCCCACGAAGACAAGGTCAAGCTCAGTTTTCCCGAAGAATATGCCACCTGGGGGCAGGACCTAAAGCCTTTAGATGAAATCGAGCGGTCCCTCCAAAAGAAGTTCCGCAACGCGACCACCTCCAAGTTTACGAAGGCAATCCGCGATTACGAGCTCTTCAAGGAAGGGGACAAGATCGGTGTCGCCATTTCCGGCGGCAAGGACAGCCTCCTTGCAGCTAAGCTTTTTCAGGCCATCCAAAAGTACGGTGACTTCGACTTCGAGTTGGAATTCTTCTGTATGGATCCCGGTTACGCGGAAGTTAACCGCAAGCTGATGGAGTTTAACTTGGCTTGGTTGGGCATCCCTGCCCGGATTTTCGATTCCAATATCTTTGCCGTCTCTGAATCCTCCAAGGGCAAGCCTTGCTACCTGTGCGCCAGGATGCGGAGGGGCTTCCTCTATGCCAAGGCTCAGGAGATGGGGTGTACCAAGTTAGCCCTCGGCCACCACTTTAATGATGTCATCGAAACGACCCTCTTAAACGTCCTCTGGTCCGGCAACTACAAGATCATGATGCCTAAGCTGGTCTCCACAAACTTTGACAACATGGAGCTGATCCGCCCCCTCTACCTCGTCCACGAGGAAGACATTATCGCATGGCGAAATTATTCCGGTCTCAAGGCGCTGGACTGCGCCTGCACAGTCACCCAAGCACCAGAAAGTTCCCAGCGCAGGCAGATTAAAGACCTGATAAAGCAGATGAAAGAAGACAATCCCAATGTGGAGATGTCCATCTTCCGCAGCGGAGAAAACGTCGCCGCAGATGCCGTATTAGGCTACACCAAAGACGGGGAAAGGCACTCTTTTCTCGAACGATTTAAGGATTAAAAATGGATATTTTAAAAGTAATACTCTTATCAATAGTGGAGGGAATCACCGAATTCTTGCCCGTCAGCTCGACCGGCCACCTCATTTTGGTGAACGAGTTCGTCTCCCTCGAACCGGCCAGCTTTGCCAATGCCTTCAATATCATCATTCAGTTGGGGGCCATCCTCTCAGTAGTCGTCGTCTTCTTCGACCGGCTGAATCCCATCAGCGAAAAGAAGCTCGATATTCGGAGAACTCCAGCCAAGTACAAGGACTGGAATTGGCAAACGAGAACTTGGTACCGGATCCAGCACTACGATAAGAAAACCGTCGACCTCTGGAAGAAGGTCATCGTCGGGGTTATCCCCGCCGCCGTACTCGGCCTCCTCTTCGACGACTTCATCGATGAACACCTGATGCGCGTCGAGGTAGTCATCGTGACCCTCCTCGTTTACGGTGTCCTCCTGATTGTCATCGAAAACTGGAACGCCAAGAGACAGACCACCCGCTTCCAATCGGCAAACGACTTTACCTACCAGATCGCCCTCCTTATCGGACTCTTCCAATGCTTGGCGATGATTCCCGGCACGTCCCGGTCTGCAGCCACCATCATTGGGGCCATGCTCCTCGGAGCCAGCCGAGTCGCCGCCGCCGAGTTCAGTTTCTTCATTGCTATCCCCACCATGCTGGGAGCAACCTTCCTAAAGGTAGTGAAGAATCTGGGGAATTTCTCGGCTTACCAGTGGATGCTCATCTTGGTCGGCTTTATCCTTTCCTTTATTGTCGCCTATTTGGTTATTCGCAAGTTCATGGCCTACATCCAAAACAACGACTTCAAGGTCTTTGGTTACTACCGAATTGGTTTGTCGCTACTATTAATCCTTTTCTTCGCTTTTGGGGTCTTTAATTAGTTTGGGTTAGGTATATGGCCCCCATCCATAAGAATAATTTTCGAAGGTGATACTCACTATATGTGCAAAATGTAGTTAGTATCACCTTTTTATGGTAGACTAATAGTATTCTGGACAAGTTGTACGCCAGAATAGGGAAGAAAGTCCCCAAAGGACCAAATTCTGCCCAAAGAAGCAACCTATTATATCAAGGAGGAATGAATGGACGGAGCGCAGGTAGCGCAAGCTTCAGACCCGGGGGATGGCTCGAGTCTTGCGATTCAATTAGTTATTATTTTAGTACTTATCTTAGTTAATGCCTTTTTTGCAGCATCGGAGATGGCCCTCGTTAACGTGGACGTTAACAGGCAGAAGGAGAAAGCGGAAGAGGGAAACAAGAAGGCAAGGAAAATCTTAGCCTTGCTGGAAGATCCTTCTCGTTTCTTGTCGGTTATTCAAATCTGTATCACATTGGCTGGCTTCTTCAACTCAGCATCTGCTGCAACAGGTATTTCGTCATATCTAGGTGACTTTTTCCATAGTGCTGGCATTCCCAGTGCACAGGGAATTGCCACAATCGTAATCACCTTACTACTTTCTTTTATCACGATTATCTTCGGTGAATTAGTGCCAAAGCGATTGGCGCTGCAAAATTCGGAAGGCTTTGCTTACATGGCGGTCAACACCCTATGGATTGCCTCCCGCTTGCTAAGCCCACTCGTGAAGCTCTTCTCGATGATTACCAACGGCGTGTTGAAGCTGATGGGCGTTAGCATCGAAGAAGTGGAAGAACAAGTAACGATGAGCGATATCCGATCGATTGTCCAGGTCGGACAAAGTCAAGGTCTGATTAACACAGTAGAAAGTGCGATGATTAATTCCGTAATTTCTTTCGACGATAAGTTTGCGGAAGAGATTATGACGCCCAGAACCGAGGTCTTTGCCATCGACTGTCTGGACGACTACACCGAGTATATCGACGAGTTGTTGAGCGCTCGCTACTCCAGAATTCCTGTTTATGAGGACGAAATCGATAATGTTATCGGTATCCTCTATATCAAGGACTACATCCAAGCAGCCTACAAGCTAGGCTTTGCTAACATCAACATCAAGAATATTGTCCGCCCAGCCTACTTCGTGCCTGAGCGTAAGAATATCAACGACCTGTTCAACGAACTCCAACAGGATAATCGCCACATGGCCGTCCTCATCGACGAGTACGGTGGTTTCTCCGGTATCGTCACCATGGAAGACCTCATTGAGGAAATCGTCGGTGACATCGACGACGAGTACGACCACGACGAACCTGAGATTGAAAAGGCCAACGCCTACACCTACTACGCCAAGGGGACCCTCTCCATCAAGGAGCTCAACTTCAACATCGGTTCCGAAATCGATGAAGAAACCGAAGACTTTGACACCTTGGGTGGCCTACTCTTCTATCTGATGGGCCGAATCCCCGATGATGAGGAGCAACCTTTCATCGAGTTCGAAAACATCCGATTCTATATCGAGGAGATCGAAAACAAGCGTATCCAATGGGTGAAGATTTTCTACAATCCTGAGGACGACGAGGAAGAGCAACAGAACGAAAACGCTACGAACAGAAACGACAGAGGCTAAATCTCTACTTGTAAGTAACGACAAAGGGGCTGTGTCAAAATAGACCCTATAAAACAAAGAGGACTTGGCAAATTGCCAAGTCCTCTTTGTTTGTTGTGGTTTTGGGTTCAGGTGGATGGCCCACGTTTAGGCCTTTTGGACGGTAGAATAAACCATATTTCGCTAATATAAAAAAATGATTTATTGAAAATTGGTGAGACTAAAACATATCTCGATTAAAGTTGGATAAAAGATCCAACTTTATCGGGTCACCTTAAAGGCTATTTTACAACAGCCCCTTTTTTATTTACGTTAACCAGCCTGAAGGGCCTGGTCTAATTTTTAATTACCTGGCTGCCACTCATCCTCATTCTCATCCCAAAGCATCAGCATCCAAACGACACCATAAGGGTCAGTCAGACTGCCAAACTTGCGGGAGAAGAAAGTCGGTTCGAGTTCCATATCCACTTTCGATCCGCCTTCAACAAAGCGGGCCCAAACGTTATTAAGTTCCTCTTCATCATTCGTTGACCAGGTGAGACCCACCTGATTGCCTGCCTGAAAACTTGGTGACGGGTCATCACTGATCATCAGTGGCGTTTCTCCTACACGCATGCTAGCGTGCAACACGTTGTTAGGATCGACTCCTTGGGCCATCTCACTGTCTTCATCCGGTAGGTCGCTATAGCGGGAGGTGACTGGTAGACAAAACTTCAGAGCCCAAGTTGTCTATTTTTTGCCATTTCAGGGCTCGTCCCTATGGTATAATGGTTAAGATTGTAAAGGGGACTAACATGACAGATCAATTTCAAACAGACGAAACGAATAACAAAGAAAAACTGAAAAAAATAGGTTTGGTCGCGATGGCCATATTGGTCGTCATCGGCCTCTATTATCTTGCCGCAATCGCCCTCCGACAGGAGGAAGAAGACATCCTTCCGGGCCAATATTCATCTACGTGGACGGATTTAGGCCACATCGATGACACCCTCTTCTTTGTGGACAATAACACGTTGACGGCCAGAGAGCTGAGAGGGGGCATCAGTTTTGCTATAGAGTTGCCTCAAGACGGCTACCAAATTGTCTATGGGAAAGATCGGATTTTCATCCTCTTCCGGAATGATCACTTAGAAGCCCTCAATCCAACCAACGGAGACGTCTTGGATAGCATCGAAACCAAGGATGTTGACCGCATCGAGTGGCAAGGGGAGAAACTTGTCGGCTACACCCCTTCCGCCATCCGCATCTATGATCAAAATCTGGAGAGCCAATCTTACCTTCCGCTTGAGGGTAAACCCATTGCTTACGGGGAAAGTACCTCCGGCACCTTAGCTTGGATCGAAGAAGGCTTCCAGCGAGAAGTGACCGTGGAAGGCGAATTTACCTATGACCAGGAAGCAGCATTTATCGATATCCCGGAAGTTCCTCGAAATGAATACGGTTATCCTATCTATGATTCCGAAGAAAGCACCGAAGATGCTGAAGAGGTCGAAGAAGCTTCCGAAGAAAATAAGTCCCGCTACCGCCTATCCATCGGCGAGGAGAAAGACATCGCCTACCGCTTAAGCACAGCGAATCAAGAAATTCTAGACCTCCAATGGATTTCCGAGGACAGCTGCCTCATTGTGACCGACTCTTACTTCTACATCATCTACCAAGGATCTTTGCAGGCTCAGCAGGCAGCCAACGATCCGGCCTCCTATGCCGTCGTCGGCAACCAAGTCGCATTGCTCAGTGGCAACCGCCTCTTCCTCTATAGCCCAGAGGGCAGCAAGATTTCTGAGCAAGCATTAGACTTTGAAGCGACGAAAGTCGTCAATGTAGATGGGCAAATCTACCTCATCGGAGAAGACGTTTACGCTACCGTTATTAATGGACAAATCACGAAAACTCAAGAGAACCCCATCCTCTTTGTACTGGAGAATGCAGACGGGTCGGTCAATTTAATTTATGAGAATGGGATACAAAAGTTGGATTAAGGATCCTACTAGAAACGTAATAGGGTAAATATATTTTACCTATGAGATAAGAAAGGGAGTTCAAGTTTGGCTGAAATCCGAGACCTACTGTATGCTGAAAACGGACAATTGAATTGGATAGGGAAGGGTTTGGTAATTCTTGCCATCCTCATAGCGACCTGGATAGTCATGAGCGCCATCCGCTACGTCCTCAGCCGTTTCAATGAAAAAGAACTGAGCAAGATACCAACCAATAAGGCAAGGACAGTCAACAATCTCCTGTACAATGTCTTGCGGGTAGTCATCTACTTCATCATGATTACCTTGATACTTGACCTCTTCGGCATCAACACGACCTCCATCATCGCTGCAGCCGGGGTAGGAGGTGTTGCCTTAGCTTTCGGCGCGCAATCCATTATTGCCGATGCCATCTCCGGCTTCTTCCTCATTTTGGACAATGAGTTCAATGTAGGCGACTATGTCGTCTTGGAGAAGGACTTCGCCGGAACCGTCATCGCCATCCGCTTGCGGAGAACCTTGATTCAAGCTTATTCGGGGGCAATTTACAGCATCCCCAACGCTGAAATCAAATCAATAACTAACTTCGTCCGCAACGATATCCACTGCGACATATCCGTTCCTATCCCTTACGAGGTAAGCGTTGACGACGTAAAACAGACGGTAGAGCGGGTAGCCGAAATCACCCAAGAAAACCATGACGATCTTTTCACCACCCATCCTTTCTTTATCGGCATTGATGCCTTGAACGAATTCAACTATGTCGTGAATATCGGAGGGATGACAAAACCGGGCAACCAATGGATTGGGGCAAGACTCCTCCGGGAACTCTTCCTCAAAGAGATGAGACAGATTGGCGTATACCGCAGTATCACCATAAATGAGGTGCAAAATGAGCAAATATAAAGTAGGCGACGTGGTCAGCCTCAAGAAGGGGCACCCCTGTGGTGAGAACAGGTGGACAATTCTCCGCACAGGCGTCGACATCAAGCTGGAGTGCGATGGCTGCAAAAAAGTCATCTGGCTCAAGCGTCTTGACTTCGATCGACGAATCAGAAAGATATTCATCGATGGCGAATGGGTCACCTACGCCAACTATCAGCCGGAGGAGAGCTTGATTGACATCAGTCAAAAGAATGGATCCTCCAGAGACTACGAGTTAATCCGGGATGATAAAATCGAATAACACACAAAAAGGGGTTGTTGCAAAATAGACCCTATAAAACAAAGAAGGACTTGGCAAATTGCCAGGTCCTCTTTGTTTGCTGATATAATTGATGAGCCACAGCCTAGTGAGTTACAACAAGACAATAAAAGAGGAGCTTGGTGGCCCTGCTTTTTTATTGTGGTTTTGGTTTCATATGGGTGATCCATGTACTTGCTAAGGTCAGTGACGAATTGGAAAATCTACAAGGGCTATTTATACCAAAGTAGGGATATATACTGACCCCATAAAGTTGGACTAAATATCCAGTTTTATGGGGTCACCTTTAAGTCGATTTTGTTACATCCCCATTTTTATCTCAAAATAAGTACTCCTCCCTTAAGACAAGGGAAGAATTTCCATCTTACCTTCTTCACGGCGGACGTCTTCGTGAGTAGGCAGTCCCTTTACCAAATAGGTGGCATTGGTCGCCGCTTGGGCTACCTTGTAGGATTCAATAGCGTCACCACTCTGCATATATTGGCCGACAAAGCCGGCAACGGAAGCAATCTGAGTGTAGGTGGATGACACGATTGCCCCATCAGGCCCCGGTGCCTCAAAGACTCTTCGGTCACCCGTAACCAAGATAGACCCTTCCCTCTGGAAGTTAACGATGACGTTTTGGGCTCCCTCCTCGATACAGCGGAGAGCAAAAGGAATAGCTTCCTTCTTCGTCAAAATATTTTCCCTAAACATCTCAGACAACTCTTCTAACGTCGGTGCAATGAGCAGGGGCTTATCTTTCAAGGACTCCAATAGGTACTCAGGAGGCAAGACGGGAATAATCTGTGCCCGATTGACAACAGACAACTCGATAATCCGGTTATATAAACTCGGCTGAGCGTTAGGAGGCAGAGACCCGGCAAGGATAACCATGTCTCCTTCACGGATTCGAGCAAGGAAGAAGAGAAGTTCATTGATTTCGTTCATCGATACTTCGGGACCTTTTCCTAGAATTCTCGTCTCTACGGTATCGTCAAAGATGCTCAGGTTAATTCTTGTATTTCCTTCAATATGGATAAATTCAAAGGGAATATTATTTTTTGTCAGCTCATCCTCAATGAAAGCGCCTGTCTTTCCACCAACCAGACCGGTGGCCATAGTAGGGACATGCATCGTCTTTAAAATTTGGGAAATATTGATTGCTCGACCGCTGGCCGTCATCGAATCGGAGTGGGAATTATTCACTCCGCCTTCATTCAAGTCGTCGACTTGGACAAGCAGGTCAAGGGAAGGGTTTAAGGTAATGGTATAAATCATAAGTCACTCCTGTGGAAAAATTAGAATACAAGCGTTGATTGGTTTGTTATAAAAATGCTCGCTAGTATGATTATACCGAATATAGGGAAACTTGTCTGTCAGATTTCTACAAGCTGTTGAGGGCAACGAAGTTGTTGGCAGGGAGGACGGAGTGCCCCTTATCCAGATCAGCCAATTCAAAGTTATGGATGGAGGCATAGGTCACGGAATACTTCCCAAACCGCTCCTTAATCGAGTGCATTGCTTGGGCGACCTTCTCATGCTTCTCGTGGTGTTCGTAATCGGAAAAGAGTTCCGTCTGCACCGCCTTGGGCGTAACCACCAACTTTTCCGCCCGTATCGTCAAGGACCGGATATTCAGCTTCCAATTCCAATTCTTCAGAAAGCTCTTGTAGCCGTAGAGAGCAAGCTCGGCCGCATTTTGGGTGGGATAGGGGAGGTTGACGAAGGCTCTCGTGTGAAGGAGGTCCGTTCCGCGGATATCCACATTGACGGCCATCGCCGAGTAATTGCTATCGATCAGGCGGCGGGTGACATCCTGAGCAAGGGAGAGGAGGCACTGGTAGACCTCATTGTTATCCACCAAGTCCCGCCGGAAAGTATTGCCGTGGCCAATCGACTTGATGGGGGCTTGGAAGTCATAATCGGCGACAGGGGTCGTGTCGAAGCCGTTGGCAAAGATCCACAGTTTCCGCCCATTGATGCCAAGCAAGGACTCGATAAAAGAAAGATCTGCTTGAGCCAAGTCCCCAATCGTCAAAATCCCGTACTTCATGAACTTCTTCGTCGTTTGACGGCCAACGAAGAGGAGGTCGCTGACGGGTAGAGACCAAGCCACTTCCTTATAGTTGTCCCGGTCAATCCGAGTTTGGGCATCGGGCTTCTTGTAGTCGCTGCCCAGCTTGGCAAAGATCTTGTTGTAGCTGATGCCGATGGAAAGGGTAATGCCCAGCTCCTCCTTGAAGCGCTGGCGGAGTTCTTCGGCAATCTTGTCGCTTCCACCGAAGAGCTTCTTCGTTCCCGACACATCCAGCCAACACTCATCCATTCCAAAGGGTTCCACCTGATAAGTGTATTGGAGGTAGATATCGTGGGCCTTCTTGGCGTATTCCATATAGAGGGAGTAGTGGGGCCTGACGATAATCAAATCAGGGCACTTCTGCTTAGCCTGCCAGATGACCTCGCCCGTCTTCACACCGGCCAACTTAGCTTCCTGGGACTTGGCGAGGACAATCCCATTCCTTTCTTCCGTTGATCCACAGACGGCCATTGCCTTGTTTCTCAAAGAAGGATCCCTAGCCTGCTCAATGGAGGCAAAGCAACTATTCATATCCGCATGTAAAATCTCTTTCTCCATACCAGTCCTCCCTCCATCCGCTATATTTCAACAACTTCCTATTGACGCGAGAAAAGGGAAGTTGTAAACTAGAAACAAGAAGATTAACTTCACGTTGTGAATATATAATACGAAAGATAACTTCCTTTTGTCAAGAGAAAAGGGAAGATAATCTTCATATTGGAGGGGATATGCGTTTCGGTGAAAAAATCAGAGAATTGAGAAAAAATTTAGGTTACACGCAGCAGGACTTGGGTGAAGCTCTTGGGGTGTCAACAAGAACAATCGTCAGCTACGAGAATGGGAAATCCTATCCCAAGCAAAGGGAAATCTACAGTAAGATGGCTGATCTTTTTGACGTCCCTATCAATTACTTGCTTGTGGAAAGCGATGAGGAAGCTTTCGGCGCTAAGGGGGAAGATCCCGCTCAATTCGAGAACATCCAAGTCCAAGCCCAACAGCTCATCAATCAAGCCAGTGCCATGTTTGCCGGCGGTAGCCTCAGCGAAGAAGATAAGGATGCGGTAATGCGAGCCCTCCAGGATGCGTATTGGGATGCCCGTAACGAAAAAAAGGAATAGGTTGTAACGATGGACATTCAAGGCATAGTAAATCAGTTACAGGAAAAATATGGGACGAAGAACCCCGACGAGTTGGCGGCCTACTTGGACCTCCACCTCTACGAGCGGTCCGACTTTAAACACCTCCTCGGCATGTATGCGGTGGTGGAAGGAAGGCGGTGCATCTTTCTTAACGCCAATATCGACGAGGTGCAAAGAAAGCTCATCCTTGCCCACGAGATTGGCCACGACCAGCTCCATCAGAAGGAAGCCGCCGAGCAAGGCTTGGTGGAGTTTACCCTCTTCGATATGACTAACCGAGGGGAATACGAAGCCAACGTCTTCGCCGCCCACCTCCTCCTCGATGAGGAAGAAATCCACAGCCTTGCCAAAGAAGGCTACGACGTGGTTTCCATCGCCCAAATCCTCAAGGTCAATATCAACCTCCTCCTCATCAAGCTCCACGAGATGAAGAAGATGGGTTACGAGATCCAAGAACAAGAAATCCCGGATAAGAATTTTTTAAAACACAAAAAGAAAAGATGATGACTTCTAAGGAAACAGAGGTCATCATCTTTTCACTAGGAGAAGCTTTCTGGGAAGGAAAGCTATGAATGTGAGCAACTAGTCACCCAAGGCGATTAGCCCTCTGCTTGGCTAGTTTCTAAATACTCTAGGCCAATTGCATTCGCCGTGAGCATAGCTGCTTTCAAATTATCGAAGGTTACGTCCATAGGGATATTATGAGCGGTGTCTTCTTCGGAAACCGCAGCTTCGATGACTTTATTGATCTTTTCATCGGTTAAGTCTTCTACGCCTAACTCTTTCAGGGTCATAGGAAGACCAACAACTTCAAGGAAATTTAATACTTCAAAGAGTTCTTCGTCGGGCACACCCTCGAACACCAACTGGGTAACGACACCGAAGGCAACCTTTTCGCCGTGGAGTTTCTCGTGGGTGTCTGGGATCATGGTAAGGCCGTTGTGAAGGGCGTGGGCAATGGAAATGCCACCGCTTTCAAATCCTAAACCACTCATTAAGGTGTTTGCTTCAATAATACGTTCAACCGACTCAGTGACTAATTGGTTTTCAAGCGCTACCTTTGCCTTGTATCCTTCGGCCATCAAGGTATCATAACAGAGTTTTGTTATAGCATTTGCTACCAACGTGTTTTTACCGCCGGCAAAGTTATCATGATTTGCTTTGGAATTTGCTCTGGCTTCAAAGTAAGTGGCAAGAGCGTCACCCATACCGGAAATGGCAAATTTAACAGGTGCAGCTGCGAGAACTTTGCTGTCCATCACGACCATATCTGGATTTTGCTTCAAGAAGAGGTATTCCTCAATTTCTCCATCTTCGGTATAAACGACAGATAAGGCTGAAGTAGGAGCGTCCGTACCAATTGCGGTTGGGCAAATAATAATAGGTAACTCGGTATAATAACCTACAGCTTTTGCGGTATCGATTGTTTTACCGCCTCCAATAGCAATGAGCACGTCACATTCTTTTTCTTTTGTTATATCCTGTAAACGTTCAATTTCTGCTGTGGTGCATTCGCCGTTGAAAAAGTCGGTTACATACGCTACATCATCAATCTCATAAGCTTTCTCTATCGCTTCTTGATTGCGTTCAAAGGAACTTTCACTCAGGATAAGGAGAGCCTTGTGCCCTAAATCCTTGGTGTATTTTCCTAAGTTCTCAAATTCTCCGGAACCTTGTACATACTTGCTTGGTGATATAAAAATTCTTGACATCAGGTATCCTCCGATACATTTGTTCAGGTTAACATATTTAGCATACCTACATGTCAATTACTTGTCAATAATATTCTATTAAACCTTTATTAATGTCAAATAAAAATCCTCCTAGTTGCCAACACCATTTCACCAGCAACCCCGGAGGATTTCTTCAGTATTTACTTAATTCGTACAAATAGTTGCTTGGTCTTTCCATCCTGAGAAACCAAGCGGTGCTCAATCTCAAAGTCTTCTAAGGATTCCACGAAGGTAACCAGCTTTTTGTGGCCATAGTTTCTGACATCGAAGTCAGGGAAGCGCTTAGACAGTTGATTACCAAGGTTGGCCATACTCATCCAATTATCCTCATCGGAGTTCTCTTGGATGATGGTTTTCAACGCCCGCTTAATCGTAGAAAGCTTGGTCTGGGGTTGGGGATTTTCCTTTTCGACATCCTTCCTTCCATTTCGCCGTGGGGTGAATTCCTTGGGGTTAGCGGGTCTTTTCACCTGCTTCTTATCAAAGCTTTCAGGCGGAGTTAGATCTTCGGCAACCTCTTCGGGTTCACGCTCGTTCTGGTAGAGAATATCCAAGTACTTAAAGGTGTTACAGGCCGCGATAAAGGCAGCCGGCGTCTTGCTTTCACCCATGCCGATGACGCTCATACCGGATTCCCGAAGGCGGGCAGCCAAGCGGGTAAAGTCGCTATCTGAGGAGACGATGACGAAGCCGTCTACGCTCATGGAGTAGAGGATGTCCATCGCATCGATGATCATAGCAGAGTCGGAAGAGTTCTTGCCGTCGGTATAGCTGTACTGTTGGATGGGGGTAATGGAGTTGTCTAAAAGGACTTCCTTCCATCCGTTGTTTCTCGTGTTGGTCCAATCGCCGTAGATTCGGCGGTAGGTGGTTATGCCGTAATTCGATGCTTCGTCCAATACAATCTTGATGTATTTGGGCGACACGTTCTCCGCATCTATCAATACCGCATATCTTTGTTCATCACTCATTAAATAACCTCATTTGTTGTTTCGCTTTCTACACGCTCTTCCACCTTGGAGAACTGGTAGCTGGTCACGATGCCAATCAGGAGCATGACAGCTCCAAAGGCAAGGGCAACTCCAAAGGATAATCCGGACTCGGCCAAACCGGCTTCCGTGTAAGCAGGAAAGACGGTAGCAGGGAAAATTCCCAGAGATGATCCAACGACCATACCAAGGATGGCGTGATACATTTTTGAATAGTAGCGCTTGAACAGCCACGCTACCAGTTTCGCCATTAGAATGACGCAAGCAATTGCACCAATGACGAAGGGAATCAGCATGCTCATATCGAAAGAGCTGATGCCGGCGGCCATCTTGTCGTATAGCCCAAAGTAAATCAGGAAGTTACTTGGCGACATCCCCGGCACGATAAAGCCCAAAGCAACCAGGGCGCCGGAGAAGAACCAAACAAGGGGGGATGGTTCAATAGTGGGGAAGTTTCTTCCGGCGAACATCAGGGCGAAGATCGCCACGGCGGCGACGATCAACACGAGGATGTCCGAGGAGGACCGACCCTCTTTACCGGCTGCCCGATACAGCGACGGAAAGGTACCAATGACAAAGCCGATAAAGAGGCAGACAAATTGCGCCTCATATTGGCCAAAGGCCGCCATGACCAATTTCGAAAAGATGACCACGCCGATTACTCCACCGAGTCCTACCGGAATAAAGTAGCGGACATTCTCCAAAAAGCGGTGCTTAATATTGGATAAGAATTGAATCATGGGATCGTAAATGCCAAATATAACGGAGAGTACCCCTCCGGACAAGCCAGGTAAGATTGCACCGATGCCAACCAAGATTCCCTTAATCAGTCGGGTGAGCCAGTTTCTGGGCGTTGGTTTTGCATTCGGCGCTTGAATATAGTTTTCCATACATGCTCCTTTTTCTGAGCAAACGCTCAATTTCAATACCTTATTGTAACATAAGGCAGAAATTCGATTATAAAGAAAAGGTTAGGAACGCTGAGGTAAAATATACTTGAAGCAGATTAAAAAAAAATTGAAAAACAATTTGACTTTTTTTTGAATTAGAGTTAAACTAGTATTAAATAGGTATTAAAAATATTTTTATGAAGGATTGGGCCATGCAATATAAATTCACCGTCAAACCAGAAATCAATCTGTTCTATGAGTGCTTTGAATTAGCTGAAAGCGCTGCAAGATATCAAGGAAATTTCGATCCAAAAAGTTATCACTTAGTCGTTAACCACCAAAACTTTTCCAAATCTCAGGATGCAATTGATGAGGAATTCAGTGACGTTTACGCTTACCAAGTCAAAATTCTCCAAGAAGCGGTCCCCCTCTTTGATGATCCTCTCTGGCGAAAGTTGGCGGAACCAATTGATGCCGGAGGTTACGAAAGAAGCATTCTATCCGCCTATGCACAGTCCAACGATCTAACAAAGATTGAAGATCTGGATTACAAATCTTTCATGCAAATGCAGATGTCAGCAATAGGAACTATTCTCTATCCCTTGGGCGTCGAAGAGATCGATGTTGAACGTTTTGAAAAAGGAAGCTATGGCAAGTCCACTTGGGCAGATAAAATCGACATCCACTGGGAAGATGTCTTCGAACTTTTGCAGCTCATGCAGGTTAACGATGAGATTAAGATTGGGATGTTATCCATCTTTTCGGATAGCGAGAGTGCCCACCGCCTATTTTTGGAGAAACTCAAGGCTTGCGAAAAGATCATTAAAAAACATCTACCGATTCTGAAAGACCGAATGGAAGAGACTCGCCTATTGTTAGAGGAGGGGGTCCACCAAGAGCAGATGATTGAGCGCATCAGTGCCCTCTTTTCTCTAGACAAGTTCGTCGATATGAGCCAAAACTACATCAAGGACCTCGTTGAAGACGACACCCTTCACTTCTTGATTTGGCTTGGTCCGGTGAGCTATGCCAGTGGGTCTATAGGGATGTTCTCCGACACTGGTGGTAAGCCTTACATTTCAGTGGGCATCCTCCTCTTCCCTCTGCAGGAACTTTCCCTCGTTCGAAAGGACCAGTCCAAAGAACGTCTGGTCGAACAGTCCAAAGCCTTGGGAGACTCCCTTCGCTTTGATATTCTCCAGATTCTACAGGAGAGGCCCTACTATGTAAAAGAATTGGCTGAGCGATTGGGCATTTCTTCGCCTAGTTTATCTCACCACTTAAAAATCCTCTTAAACACCAACTTTATTTTCGCCACCGTCGATGAGCAGAGGATGTATTACCATATCAACTATGATACGTTTGAAGATTTAGCTAATTATCTGTTAACCATAAGGAGGCAGGAAGATGGAGCAGAGTAAGACAAGGGAAGAAAGCAACTTCCGCAGGACCCTCGTCTTTGACTTGCAGGATGAGGAGACCATCAAAGATTATCTCCATCCCAAGAAGAGGACGCGGTTTGAGATTCTAAAGAGGTTATACCAGCCGATCTTATCGGACAAAAAGCTTGTATGGGGACACATTATGTACAGCCTAAGTGCTGGCCTATTAGCTCTCTTATCCGCCTTTATCCTCCAGTTCATTATTCCCATAATGACCGACCTTTTGGCGAGAGGGGAGGTGGATATGGAAGGGGCGAGCGAATTGCTTGTTCCCATCGCCCTCTATTCGGTGCTTTATTTGGTCTTGAGCGTGATCTCCATCCACATCGAAGAGAGAATAAAGGTTCAGTTTACAAAAATCAGGATGGGATTGGTGGCTGGTGTTGCCGGAAAGACCGCCCAGATGGAAATTGGCTTAAAGGATAATGCGCGCTTTCTCAATCAGTTGGGCGATTACTTTGAACCGATCCAGCAGACGAACTCTGGTGTTGAGGGGGTCTATATTAAGGTATTTGAGACGGGGAAATCTGTAGTTGCCGTCCTCCTGTTGAGTGTCATTTTAGCTAGGGTTCATGTGGTGATACCGGGGATGGCCCTCGTTGCAATTATACTCGTTACCTATGCGGACTATCGCTACAGCAAGGCACATAAGGTTCAGATGCCGGCTTTTACGGCTATTCGGCGAAAGTTCAGTAACTTGATTAATCGAGCGCAGGACTTCTCCTACGGGAAGGACATTCGGGTCTTTAAGTTGCAGGACCAGATGAAGAAGAGGAGCGAGGATGTTCTCGAAGACCAACTCGACCTCCAGGCTAATTTGCGAAAAAGTAAGCGACCATCATCCTTAATTAAGGGGTTTGCTCTAAGCCTTTTACAAATAGCAATTCTCTACTTCCTATTTCGTGGGTACTTTAATCAGCACATTGACTTGACTTTTCTCATTATGATTTTGAGCGTGCTGACGATCTTTACCAACGAGATGTTCCAAGTTACCCAGATGATTGCCTTTGTCTACGAGCAGTCCATCAATATGGATTACTTTTATGACTTCATGGATGCCGACCTTTATGTTGAGGGCGGGGAAGAATGGCCATCGGATTTCCAGGGGCCTATGGACATCGTCTTTGACGACGTTTGGTTTCGCTATCCGGGCACCGAAAACTGGGTTCTGGAAGGGATTAACCTGACCATAAACGAGGAAGAAAGCCTTGCTCTTGTTGGTGTGAATGGGGCAGGAAAAACTACCCTTACCAATCTGCTGTGTGGACTATATGCACCGGAGAAAGGCACAATCACCATAGGTGGTAGAGACCTCCAGTCCTTTTCAAGGGAAGCTCTGCAGAAACACATTGCTGTTGTGCTCCAAAGCTATGAACCTATAGCCGTATCCGTTAAGGAGAATGTGGCACCTTCAGGTTTTAATATCGATGAAGAGCGTGTAGCAGATGTGCTTACACAGGTAGGCCTTTACGATAAAATTGTCAGCTTTGATAAGGGTATCGACTCGACCATGTTGCGCGTCATAGAGGACGACGGTTTGGTCCTATCCGGCGGCGAGAACCAGAAATTATCGATTGCAAGAGCCCTCTATCAGGAAGCGTCAAAGATTATGATATTGGACGAGCCGACATCAGCGCTGGACGCCCTGGCTGAGCAAACCATCTATCAGGACTTTGCCAACATGATGGAAGGGAAGACAGGCATTTTTATTTCCCACCGCCTCGCGTCGACCCGCTTCTGCGATAAGATTGCCCTCCTTGATGGAGGACGGATTGCCCAAATTGGCCGTCACGAAGATCTAGTAAAAGAAGACGGATTGTACCGTGACCTCTATGAAACCCAAGCTAGTTACTATCGAAAGGAGGAAACCGATGAAGAACAAGCTGAATTCGTTTAAACCTTTAGGCAAACTGTTTGGCCTTGCTTGGCAAATCCATCCCAGCCTCTTCTTTTGGTTCATCCTGCAAGCGGTCCTCTTCACAGTAGATAACTTGCTTACGGTATTCTTAGCCAAATTTGTATTAGATGGTCTAGCTGCCGGCTGGACTTGGCAAAACATTCTTATCTTTCTTGCCGTCTTCGGGGTTATTAAGCTAATCATTGTTTATGGGAAAGACAAAGTTGATCAACGAAATGATCATGAAACGAGTATCTTTACTTCAAAAACAGATATTCGCTTTGCCCAAAAGATTATGCGGGTCAGGTATGCTATGCTCGAAGATCCAGCCACCTTGGAGCTCAAGGAGAGGGCAACCAGCCCAATCCAATTCGGTATTATCTATGATCTGATTAATCAAGGGCAAATCCTTCTGACTTCCACACTAACCATCATCGGTGTGGTGGCCATCCTGCTGCAATTCAGCCCTCTGCTCTTTATCATCATTACAGGTTTGGCCTTAGCGGGTTTCCTCTTCGAGCGGAGGATCTCGGTGGCATTGATCGAGTTCCAAAAGAACTTGGTTCCGATCAATCGTCGTTATGGCTATTTCTTCAGCAAACTGATTGATGACGACATGCAAAAAGAACTCCGTTTGTATCCCGTGGACAAGCTCCTTATCAATCGGGTCATGACCGCCAACGAGGAGTTGGCCGCTATGCTGAGTGAAGTAAGGACCCAAACAGTTAAAGGTAAATCTTTTGCCTTAATCTTCACGGTCCTATCCCGTTTCCTCTTGTATAGCTATGCGGGTTTGCGGGTCTTGGGCTTCTTCGGAACGACTCCCTTATCCCTAGCCAACTTCACCATGATTATCGGAGCCAATGAGAGTTATGCCCAGGCCTTCCGCAATCTCAGTGTCAGCCTGTCTGAAATCGTGCTACAGACACCCATCATTGAACCCCTCTTTGAATTTCTGGCTTTGGAAGAGATGGATGAAGAGGTTTCAATTGAGCAGAACGGAAAGAAGCCAGGAAAACTGAAGACCTTGACTTTCGAGAACGTCTCCTTCCGCTATCCCAAAACGGAGAAGTGGATTCTGGATAAGGTCTCTTTCACCATCAATGAGGGGGAAGCGGTTGCTATCGTCGGACGAAACAACGCCGGCAAGTCCACCATCGTCAAGCTGATCTGCCGCCTCTTTGATGTGGATGAGGGTCGGATTCTCTGGAACGGGGAAGATATTCGAAGCTTCGCCTACGACGACTATCTGGAGGAATTGTCCTGCGTCTTCCAAGACTTTAAGCTCTTTCCATTCACCATTCAGCAAAATATCGCGACGGATGCAAGTCTGGATGCGGCGTCTCAACAGAGGGTCAAGGAAGTGGTGGAACAGGTCGACATGAGCCCCGCAATTGAACAATTGCCGCTAGGACTCGACACCTACTTGGATAAGACCGTCAACGAGGATGCCACTAACTTCTCCGGTGGACAGAGGCAGAAGCTGGCCATAGCGAGGGCCATCTACGACGAATCCTCCCTCTCCATTCTGGACGAGCCCACGGCAGCTTTGGATCCCTTGGCAGAGTCCGAGGTGTATGGCCATTTTGCCGATCTGATTCGGGGGAAGACCGCCATCTTCATCTCCCATAGAATGAGCGCCAGCCGCTTCTGCGACCGAATATTGGTATTGGAAGAGGGGCATATCACGGGGGATGGCCCCCATAATAACCTTGTTCAAACGAACGACCTTTACCACCAGCTCTACGAAGCTCAAGCCCAGTATTACCAAGAGGCTTAAGGAAGCCGGTAGAAATGGGTAACTATCTCCTATAAAGAAAGAAGGGAGTACCTTATGGACTTTGAATTAAGAAAAGACGGCTACTATTACAATAAAGACGGAAAAGACTTGGGCGTTATCAATTGGAATCTTCGAGACGACGTCATGGAGATGAACCACACCTATGTGGACCCTTCCCTTCGCGGGCAGGGTGTAGCAAGGAAGTTATTGGAAGAGGCAGTCAAATATGCCCAGGAAAATGATTATAGGATGAGACCACTTTGCTCCTATGTGGTGAGAACAATCGATGATGTACCGGGCGGCCGTGAATTGGTCGTTGACTACGAATAAATTACTGAAAGTATCCCCCAGGCTTGAAGAATCAAGTTTAGGGGGTTTTTCTTTGCCGACTATCTTTGGGAAAGCCTTGGCTGAACGCTGAAATCTTTACTTATATCTTGATAAACTTACAACACAGCGTTATAATAAACTTAGCAAGCTAATAATTAGTTAGCTAACAGTCGGATTATTACATAACCAAATTAGAAAAGGAGAACATCATGAAACAACAGTTTACCGCAACCGCTAAGAAGCTTCCCGAAGGTCTCCAAGTAGAAACCACATCAAGAAATTTCACTTTCCTCTTCGATGAGCCAGAAGAGCTTGGTGGAACGGACAAGTCAATGAACCCAGTTGAAGGTTTACTCTGTGCGCTTTCCGCTTGCCAAACCATCGTTGCCTATTCCTTCGCAAAATCTCAAGGAATCAAGTTGGAAGAATTCTCCGTAGACCTAGAGGGCGACCTTGATCCAGACGGTTTCATGGGCTTAGCTGATGTCCGTAATGGCTTCCAAGAAATCCGCTACACCATGCACTTCAAGGCCGACAATACCCAAGAAGAAGTCGAGAAATTCGCAGAATTTATCGAGACTCATTGCCCAGTAGGCGACAGTATTCAAAATGGCGTGCCAATGAAATTAGCTGGCGTAAAACTGAACTAAACAAGCAAATCGATTTACATACGGGGACTTACCAGGCTTTTATCAGGTAAGTCCCTGTTCTTTTTGAGTGATTTTACATAGATTGCATATGTCACCTGTAGGTGAATATTTCCTTTGCATCGATAAATTGAAAATGAGGAAAAGAAAATTACATAACTTTCAGATAGTGCTATAATATGTTAACGAATGTTAATCAGTAGGATGTAAAGGAGGTGTTATTCTTGAGACTAGACGATTGTGTCGCTTTTCTCACCAACAAAGTCGCTAAGGAACTCGCAGATGAACTTAATCGGCAATTATTGACATACGGCATTACTCGATCCCAATGGATCGCGATGTATTTTATTGATAAGAATGAATCCATCAATCAGAAAGAATTAGCTGATTTAGTAGGTGCTAAGGAATCAACAATAGCAGGAATTTTAAACCGCCTAGAAAATGAAGGTTTGATTAAGAGAGAAATCAGTTTGGAAGATAAACGGAAAAAATTTATTCGCTTAACGGAGCTGGGCCAAGAGAAGCATAAGATCTATAGCGAAGTAGCCGAGAATTTCAAAGACAAATGCGTAGAAGATATCGAAGAGGAAGAGATAGAAATCTTCGTACGCGTTTTAGGCAAGATGTGTAGCCAGTTTAAGACCGAGGATGAGGAGAAGGATTGTTTTATCGCTTGTCATAAGGTTTCTTAGTTGAGAATAACGAAATGAAAAGAACAGGTGTCACCTATTATTGCGGTGACACCTGTTTTTACGAGAACACTAGAATCCTAATGTGTAAGTTTAGATTTATTTATCCAATACATGTTTCGCCGCATTCTCCCCAGCAATCCGACCAAATACCGTAATGTCAGCGATAGCTGCAGAACCTAGTCGGTTAGATCCATGGATGCCACCGGTAACCTCACCAGCTGCATATAGACCTTCGATGGGATTTCCGTCCGCGTCAAGAACTTCAGCTTCTGTGTTGATTTGAATACCACCCATGGTATGGTGAACAGCAGGAACTGCTTTTAGCATGTAGAATGGCCCTTCTTCCACAGTCCAACCCAGCATGCGGAGGTTGAAGTCCGGATCTTTGTCATTTTTTGAGTTGGTGTTGAAGGTCTCAACGGTTTCCATCAACTGATCTACGTCAATACCGAAGTGGTCGGCTAGTTCCTCGATAGTATCTGCTTTAACCAAGTGGCCACGCTCATAGAGGCTTTCTGCTTCGGTTGCATGGGAATGGATAGTACCTGTTTCCTCGGAAGACTTCTCATCCCAGAGGAGGTAACCCACGTGATCCGTTTGTCCTTTGATAGCTAGCGAAATTTCGCGTCGAGTGCCTAACTCTTCCACGAAGCGATGACCTTCTTTATTCACTAAGAGGGCTCCGCCGACGAGGCGAGTATCGCCAACGTAGAGAAGCTTACCGGTGTCAACATCGCAGATGGGGTAAAGTTGAATCTGGTCGATATCCATGGTAACCGCACCAACTTTTTGAGCCATAAGGATACCATCGCCGGTAGAACCAACACTATTGGTGGACAAGACGTGTTCATCGATTTCTTGATCATTTTCGTAGAGTAGTTCTTTGTTTGCTCCAAAGCCACCGGAGGCAATAACCACGGCATCGGCTTTGACGGTTAGATTAGATGTAGGGGTTTCTACACGAACGCCTACAATCTTGCCGTCTTCACTTAACAGCTCTTTCACATCATGCTCGGTGAGTACTTCAATGCCCAACTCATCGGCTTTGGCCTGGTACTTTTGGATAATCTCTAAACCGGAGTGACCAACGGGAATCAGAGACCGCTTTACGGAGTGACCACCGAAGAACATCAATGAATCTAAAAATTCTACGCCAATATCATCGCGGAGCCATTCGGCTGAAGGTGTTGCATTTTCGCTGAGGACGCGAATGAGGGCGGGGTCTCCACCGGCAGCTTCCATATCTTGGGCAAAGAGTTCAGGGCTGTCTTCGATACCTTCCGCTTGTTGAATCTCATTGGCTGGTGCGGCATATTCACCACCGGAGATTTGGGTGTTACCGCCAACGGTTGGTAGTTTTTCGAGTAAGATGACTTCAGCGCCGGCTTCCTTAGCCGTGATGGCTGCCGCAAAACCGGCTCCGCCACCACCGATGACAACGACTTGAGTTTCTTTTTCCTCGTTTTCTTTCTCGATAGACTCTTCTTCTACGACATAAGCCTCAGGATTTGCTGCGGCGTCTATCATAGCATTCTTTAATGCTTCAAGAAAAGCATCAGATGAGTATGTAGCTCCGGTGACGGTATCCAGATTGATTGCCTGTTGTTCCAAGACTTGCTCAGTTAAACGATCAATGGCAGAGGCACCAAGATTTTCAGTCTCTTGATGGTCGGTTGTAACAGCCGTAATCTTATTGTCGGTAAGAGTTACGTTGACCGTCAGGTCTCCATTGAATCCTTGAGCGGTTGCTGAACCGGTTTGGTCTCCGGTTTCTTCGGTTTCACTATCCATGTCGTCAGACGATTCTTCCGTCTCCTCAACGCTTGCTTCACTTCCTACGCTTTGGCTTTCAACTTCTGAAGTAGATTCAGAATCCGTGTCGCCATTGCAAGCAGTAAACAGCAAGGTGAGGGCTAAGGCTAAGCTTAGCAATTTCATTATTCTTTTCATTTATTCCTCCAATAGTTTTGTGGCTTAATAATCTAGCCAGAATTCACCAATATTTTAACATGGTATAAATAAAATCAAAGTCTCTATGATAAACGAAATACATGAATACGAGACGATATGTATTACAGTGGTAATGTATACATAAAACTAAGCAAGGTATGAATCCCATGGTTATCCAAATTTAAAGTTTTTGAAGACACAAGAAAAGCCTCCAATTCCGCATTTGGAATTAGAGGCTTTTCGTTTACTTTAATAACTTCTTAATCATTTTCCACTTGTTCTTGTTCCTTTTGCACCTGCTCTTGTTCCTTCAGCCTATTCTTTTCTTCCTTTTCTTCCTTGGTAATAACCCGAGCCGGTTGACCAACTGCGGTGGAGTCATCAGGAAGTTCTTTGATGACGATTGCTCCTGCTCCAATCTTGACGTTATTTCCAATTCGAATAGGTCCGAGTATTTGGGCTCCTGCCCCAATCATCACATTGTCGCCTAGGTGGGGATGGCGGAAACCTTGGTCTTTGCCGGTTCCTCCAAGGGTGACCCCGTGGTAAATCGTACAGTAGTCGCCGATGATGGCAGTTTCACCGATGACAACGCCCATGCCATGATCGATAAAAAGGAACTTACCAATCTTAGCCCCAGGATGGATTTCAATTCCTGTCTTGTTCCTGGCGCGCTGTGAAATCCACCTAGCTAGTGTTGTGTGTCCCTTTTTATATAGTTTGTGGGCACGGGCATGACTCTTGAGCGCCCGCATCATGGGGTAGAGGTGCATGGCCTCCCACATGGTTTTACATGCGGGATCCATCTTCATGATATATTCACCAAGTTCGCGCCAGTAAGCGCGATTATTCATGGTCGAACAAAGCTGTCGACATGTAGCGCTCAGCTAAGTCCGGTAGAATGGTGACGATGTTACCTTCGATTTGCTCAGATAGTTGAAGAGCACCGGCAATGTTGGCACCTGCAGAAGGACCAACGGTTAGGCCTTCTTCCATGGA
>CAYMYX010000012.1:0-9953 GCA_964394795.1 uncultured Peptoniphilaceae bacterium | reverse complement strand
TGGGCAAGCTCCATGGCCTTATCAACCGCACCTTGGAGGGCATTCTCTTCGGTGATGATGAGCTCGGCACCAAAAGATTTCATTAAAGAACGGCGCTCGACGCTCATGGAGGCAGGCATGGTAAGGACAACGGGGTAGCCCAATTGCTTACCGATCATGGCTAAGGCGATACCTGTGTTTCCTGAAGTAGGCTCAACAATCTTCATGCCTGGTTTTAAGTCACCGCGCTCGATGGCGCCCTTAATCATGTAGTAGGCTGGACGGTCTTTAACGCTGGAGGCTGGATTTGCCTTCTCCAACTTTGCATATATCCTTCCACCCCCAATGCTTTGTAACTGAATGAGGGGTGTTTTTCCGATAGTTTCTAAAAGTTTGGTCATCTTTCTTCCTTTCAATATTTGCCAAGTAAGCCGACCCTTTGTCGAGCTTACGTACTAGTGTTTTCTTTAGGTGAAATACCCTATTCCACCCATTATACTCCTTAATCTCTTTACTTAAGGAAAGCACATCTAATATTACCCAAACCTCGTGGGGGTTATTCTCGAAATATAAATATATTTAGAAATTTATTAGCAAAATAAAACCGGGAAAGCAGAAGCTTTCCCGGCATTGGTGAGGACGGCCCGTTATGAAAATTGAGGACGGAGTAAACGGTTAAGGGGTTTCCATAACAAACCGATGACCACCAAACAGATGATTAAGTCAGGTAACAGGAAGGTGCCGTTGTAGCCAAGGCTGTAAACCGCGCCGGAAGATAAGTTCTCCAGGCTTAATGCGCTCATGAGACTAGCACTGGATTCCGTAAAGTCGATGGACGAATAGAAAATCATGCCGGATAAGACGTGGCAGAGGAAGCGCATAAAGGTGGCGAAAATCATTGCAGGCAGATAGCTGACAAAGTCAGTCTTTCCTCTATTGGCAGGGATGCCCGCAAGACCGCACATCGCAAACGCCAGCGGATAATCCAGAATCATCTGCAGGGGATGAACAACGTATCCACCGAGCAGCACGTTTACCAAACCATAAGCCGCGCCAACCAACACGCCCCATTTCCAACCCCAGCGAATCGCAAAGATGAATAGGGGGGCCATAGCCGCCAACGTTATCGATCCGCCCATTGGCATGCGGAATAGGACGATGAAGTCCAAAATCTTAGCCAGGGCAATAACCAGTCCCGCTTCAGCTAACCGTTGAGCCGATGACGCAACGGGTCTTCTACTTGTTTCTTGTACCATAAAATCCTCCTTCAGAGTTTTCAATATCTGACGAAGAAGAGATAAAAATAACGCCACTGTAGCAGTGGCGTTGATAGTATGTTATCACTTCCCTCCGCTATCATTACATAGATCAGGTTAAGGGTTGGATGAAATCCTCTCAGCCGTAGCACCCCTAGTTGATATTGAATTAACTTCATTATATGCCTTTTGTGGGAAAACGTCAACAAAGGCTCTATTACTATAGGTTAGCCTTATATTAGTGAAGAATTTTTGTGAAGACTTCATCTTCATTATCTGCCCGATAGGACGCATCACGAACGTAACCTTGTTTCTCGTAGAAGCCGGGTGCGGTATCTGTTGTCAGGATTGCCTTATAGATATTGTGGTCAAGGAAGTAATTTTCAGCACTCTTAAGAAGTTGGCTCCCATAATCTTGTCCCCGAAATGCTTGTGACACCCAGAACTCCCGGATAAAGCCCACCTTCTCTTCAAAAAACCAATTCTTCAGTTCATCAATCTTGAACTGAATGAAACCCACAACTTGCTTCTTCTCATCAACCTTGATGATGGCTACGTTACCGCCATCCTCATTCATGAAATTGAAGAGTTCATCCCAGTCATCCAACTGAATTCCCAGCTCCTCAAAGTAGAGCTGGAAAGCAGTCTGGAACAGAGGATCAGAAAAGTCTGTTATCTGATAATCGTTCAATAAAGTCTCCTTTACTATAATGAATTTTGAAGTCTAACCATAGAAGCATACTCGCCATTCAAGTCGAGTAGTTCCTCATGCCGCCCTTTCTCAACCACCTTTCCCGCCTTCAAGACATAGATTGCATCAGCATCCCGAATCGTAGACAGACGGTGGGCGATAATAATCGTCGTCCGACCCTTCTTGACGACATCCATTGCCTTCTGGATAACTTGCTCCGTCTCCGTATCGATTGAAGCGGTGGCCTCATCCAAAATAAGGATCTTTGGTTCGTAGGCCAAAGCCCGAGCGAAGGAAATCAACTGCCGTTGGCCATTGGACAGGTTCTTACCACGTTCGGTAATTTCCTCATCTAGACCCTTACGACCGTTTTCGAAGAAGGATATGCCACCCACTTTACGCAGAGCTTCCTCCGCCGCTTCCCGACTGATATCCTTGTTATTCAAACTGATGTTGGAGTACACGCTGCCCTCAAAGAGGAAGGGCTCTTGAAGGACTATACCCATCTGTTCTCGAAGGGACTTCCGCTTGATCTTCCGAATGTCCACACCATCCAAAAGGACGGTGCCTTCCTGAGGATCGTAGAAGCGGAACAATAAATTGAGCATGGAGCTTTTGCCGGACCCTGTTGGGCCAACGATAGCTACCGTTTGCCCCCTTGCCGCCTGGAAGTCCACACCCTTCAAAACAGGTTGGTCGTCGACGTATTCGAAGAAGACATCTTGAAGGGACATGGCCCCCTCAACATTCTCCAGTACAATTTCGCCATCTTCATCTACGGGCTTGTCCAAAATCTCGAAAACCCGATTAGCCGACACGATCGACCGAACGATTTGAGCAAGGACGTCCAAAATCATGGTGATTGGCCAAAACAGGCCGGTGATGTAGTTAATGATGGCATAGAGTTCACCGGGACTGACCGGCAAGTTCAGCTCTATATGGTTGTAGGCCAACCAGACAACGGCAGAAATCATCATAATGCGGATGACATTTTCGGGAATGTTGAACATCATCCAATCGAAGCGGGTGAATTTCTGGGAAACCACCCACTGGTCTTCAGTGAGCTGCTCGAAGTTCTTCATGACAGCTTCTTCCCGTCCGTAACTTTGGGTCATCTGGACGTTCTTGGTAATCTCATTAATCCGCCCATTGATTTGGCCGTGGAGCTCCCGCATCTCCGCCATATAGCCCGAAGCGTGCTTCGTGTAAATTCGTTGGAAGAGGTAAACGCCCGGTGCTAGGATGAGGAGGGCGACAGCGATCTCCCACCGAATCGTCGCGATAGCAATGAAGATACCGACAATTCTGGCGAAAGCCACTAGCGCCTCCGAAAAAACGTTGATGTAGAAGTTCTGACGGATCGTCTCCGTATCGTTGGTTATCCGAGACACGATCGTTCCCGCGGGCACCGTGTCGAAAAACTGGATCGGCATCCGGTGAATGTGGCCGTAAACATCATCCCTGAGCTGCTGAGTAAAGCGGTTGGACGACTTCACCATAAGGTAAGAAGCTACATAGTTGAGCAGGGAAGCTGTGATGCCCAGGGCAACATAGATGACCAAGGCCTGCTGAATTAAGGGCCATGGTAGCAGCCCCGTACTCTCCACCGGCAACAAGATATCGTCGATGATGTACTGACCAATCCTTGGTAAGAGCATGTTCATGACAACGGAGATGATAAGGAGAATATTAGCAACTATAAAGATCCGCCAATAGTAGCGAATATAGCTGAAGAGCCGTTTAATGGTTTGCATAGACCTCTCCTTTCACGCTCAACCCGCTGTCGTCCGTCAACCGATTCTCCTGGAACTGGTGGACATACTGGTCGCGGTACCAGCCACCGTGGCTCATCAACACCTGATGATTGCCTCTCTCCCGAATCCGACCTTCCTCAAAGACGAGGGTAAAGTCCGCCTGTTCAACAGCAGATAAGCGGTGGGAAGAGATCAGGGTAGTCTTGCCCCGTCTCGTTCGGAAGATATTTTCCAAGATGAGTTTTTCGGTAATCGCATCGACAGCAGACAGGCTGTCGTCAAGGACAAGGAAGTCTGGGTCTTTAATAAAGGCCCTAGCAATAGACAGTCTCTGCCTTTGGCCTCCGGACAAGGTAACCCCTTTTTCGCCAATCAAGGTGTCCAAGCCATCCGGCATCCCTTCCTTCTCCAAGGGAAAGTTAGCCAACTCCAAAGCTGCGATGATATCCTCATCGCTGGCATCGTCAAGAGAGAAGGCGACATTCTCTCGAATGGTTCCCGAATAGAAGGAGTGACTTTGGGCAACGTAACCCATCGGCTGACTTAAACCATCCGGAGCAATGTCGCCCAAAGCAATCCCATTGATCTCAAAGACGCCGTCACCCGCAGGATACTGGCGGAGGAACTGGCGCAGAAAGGTGGTCTTACCAGCGCCGGTTTTCCCAACCACGCCAACGATGTTACCCTTCTCAATCCCCACCGAGAGATCTTTTAAATTCATCTCTTCACTGGCAGGATACTGGAAGGAATAGTTTTTGATTTGGATATTGTCGATCTCTTCAATCGAGGCAGTACCCTCTTCCATCCCATCCTTCTCGGTCATAATCTCATGTATTCTCTTCGCACTAACGTTGGCGTTCTGTAGAATATTCAGATTCTGCCCCAAATTGGTAATAGGGAAGGCGAGGTTGGACACATAGAGTTGGAAGGTAACCAGCGAGCCTATAGTAAGCACACCCGCCGATACCCGCTGACTGCCGAGGAAAATCGTCAGGGCAAAGACCAACACATTGGCAATATTGGTGGTCATCCCATAGGTGTAGCCAAGCCGGGAGATACTATTGGACATCGTCGTAAAGTTTGCCGTCGATTCCTGAAACTCTCGCTCGAAAGCCTCTTCCTGGGCATAGACACGAATATTCTGAACCCCCTCGATGCCCTCCAAAACCCGGTCATTCATCTGGGAGAAGGCCTTTTGCCTCTTTTGCCACCGCTTATCCACCTCTTTCTCCCTAAAGTGGGAGAGGACGAGAAGCAGCGTAAAAGGCGATATGGTCAATAGGGAATAGGACAACCCACCGAGGCTAACCATAAGGATAAAGTAGACCACAATCATTGTCCCCGAATAGATGATGATGCTCATTCCCCAAGACACCAAGTCCGTGAGGTACTCCACATCCATTGTCGCCCTCGACATTAAATCACCGGACGTAAACTTCTCATAATACCTTTGCCTCTGTCTGATGCTGTAATTCATAATCCGGTCTTGAAAGTACTTCTGTCCCAAAGCTCGGCTGCCATAAATCGCGACAGTCCAAAGATAGCCAGCAAAATATGCCCCGACGATACTGGCGAGGATAACGAAAAAATAGAAGAGGGTGTCTTCCATAGCAAGTTGATTTTTAATAAGCAGGTCCACGATACGGCCAATTAAAAATGTCGGAACAGCTTTCAGCAAATTCTCAACGAGGGCCATGACAAAGCCCAACACATATCGCTTCTTTTGACTGACCACAAAGGGCCAAACATAACGTATAGAATAAAACATAAATTCCTTTCCCAATCTTTACCATCTGAGGATTTTCCTATAGATCAAAAAAGGCACAAAAAAAAGGGCACTTGCCCTGAATGAAAGAAAATCATTTATCGGCAATTTTTGATCGATTAATTTGTCCGTAACCTCAATTTCATTGTCATCGCCGTAAACTCCTTTCGTAATAAATCAAGTTGATAATTTCACCAACATCTATAATCTAGCAAGATTTTATACGGATGTCAATCAATATTTATGCCAAGTTTAGGAAAATATGATATACTCTTTTTTACGCTACGAGCTAGCGGAAAAATTGAATAACGGGGTGTAGCGCAGTTCGGTAGCGCACTTGTCTGGGGGACAAGGGGTCGCAGGTTCAAATCCTGTCACTCCGATGGGTAAAGAACGGTTGAAAATACCGTTCTTTTTTTGTATTGTTCTCTAGAAGCTTCTTAGCTGTTTCTAATAAAAAAGAGATGAGCGCTTTTTAAAGTGCTTATCTTTTTTATTGCTACAATAATTCGATAGTACTGGGATTAGTTTGAGATCGATCTGGTGATAAAGCTCTACAGCAGCGATTCAATCTTACGGTGAGTATCATATAGAATACTAGTTTACTGTGATAAAATAGCCTCAACAAATCAGAATGCGAGGACCAAGCAAATGAGAATAATAAATCAACTACAGTGGAACTAATGGAGGAGTATTCCTCCACACATTGAGGAGGATTTATTGATACGCATAAATAATGTAAAGAAAGAGTATGGTGTAAAGACCGTATTTGAGATTAATCAGTTGACGATTAATCCCAAGGATAAGATTGCCTTAATTGGCGAGAATGGCAGCGGGAAGACGACGTTTGCTAATATTCTGGCGGGCTTGGATGAGGAGTATACGGGATCGATTGAGACCAGCTTGGTCATTGAGAAGTTGGACTGGGCTAATGAAGGGATTGTTTCGAATCAGGCGTACAGCCGGATGAACTTGAATCCGGGAGACCACCTGAGTCCCGGGCAGCGCTACCAGCTGATCTTGCTGAGCTACTTGGAGAAGAGGGATTCCTATCTCATTTTGGATGAACCGTCTTCTCATTTGGATTTTGAAGCGAAGGATTTCTTCATTGAATTGTTGCAGGAGAGGGAATATGGCTTTCTGCTGATCTCCCACGATCGAGACTTTATCCAAGAGACTTGCCATAAGGTAATCGAGATAGAGGACGGAAGGTTCGATGTCTACAATGGGGACTATGCCTTGTATCTGGAAGAGAAGAAGAAGCACAGGCATTTTGAAGAAAGAGAATATGAGAATTATCAGGAGGAGTTGAATCGCCTACAAGGGGTTGTCCGACAGATAGAGGGAAAGTCCGCCAGTATCAAGTCTCAGCCTAAGCGATATGGGAATTCGGAAGCTAGGCTTCATAAAATGGGTGGACAGAGCTCGAAGAAAAAGTTGGACAATCAGGTGAAGGCGGTTAAGTCACGGATTGACCAGTTGGAAGTGAAGAAGAAGCCGAGAGTTGCGTCTCAGGTTCGAATTGATATCCCCAGTCAAAACCGGATTGAAGCCAAGGTTTTGATTGAGGAAAAAGACGTCAGCAAGGCTTTTGGCGACAATGTGGTATTTGAACAGGCCAACTTCACGATTCGGAACCACACTAAGGTTGCCTTGCTTGGGGAAAACGGCAGTGGGAAGACCACGCTACTGAATATGATTTTGGATGGCGAAGATATCGCGAAGCATCCAAGGCTGAAGATTGGTTACTTTTCCCAACTGAATGAAACGCTGGATGTAGATGCGGATATCTATACGAATGTGATGTCGACGAGTATGGAAGAGGAGCATATAACCCGAATTATCTTGGACCGTTTTGGCTTAGGAACAAGCATGCTGAATAAGAAGGTGCGGGTTCTTTCCGATGGAGAGCGGGCAAAGGTGAAGCTAACCAAGCTGTTGACCAGCGGCTTCAACTTTCTGATGTTTGATGAGCCAACGAACCATCTGGATATCTATACGATTGAGGCACTGGAAGGCTTGTTAGTGGCTTATCAGGGACCGATTCTGTTTGTGTCCCACGATCGAAGGTTTGTCGACCAGGTGGCTGATCATTTGCTGATCATAGAGGATAAGAAGATAAGGATGGTCCAGGGAAAATTGCGAGAGGTAGACCGACCGGTGGAGTCATCGGAGGATAAGCTTTTGGTCGATTTTCGGATTGCCTTTATCACCTCGGCCTTGGCTGGGGAGATACCCAGTGAAGAGCGGGTTAGGCTGATGGAAGAGCTGGACCAACTGCAGAAGAAGAAAAGGGAATAGTTTGTGAGGGGCCTTCTTTCGGGAAGGTTCCTTTTTGATGGGGCGCGATAACTCATTACCACGCTACAGTTTAATTAACGAAAGATGTTATTATGATAAATTAATAGTTTAAAGTTTGAACGAATATTAAGAATAAGAAAAATAGAAGTAGATGTAATACCAAAGTGTAGCTGAGATTTAAAAGGAATTCGTTACCATACTGTGTATAGGTAACTTAGGACGAGGGATGGCGGGAAGCTGTTCGGTCACTAAAATAGGGCCCTCATTGTAAGGGCCTGGAATTCAAATCGAAGGAAGCCTTGGTATTTTTTCTTTTATTGTCGGACTGTTCTTATGTGGATTGTATCCATTACCTAGAGGAGAAATTATGAACGATTTACGTATCGCTGGATTGAGACTGCCGGTATATCTTATTGTACTTGCCGTTTTAATCGTAGCAGTCATGATGGGAGCGTTGCCTCCTAACATGATCGGTGCCTTTTTGCTTCTCATCGTTATCGGTGAGGCCCTCAACTTAATTGGTAACAACTTGCCAATTATTAAAACCTTCTTTGGCGGTGGTCCTATCGTCGTCATCTTCGGTGGTGCAGCTCTGGTTTACTTTAATGTCTTCCCACCCGAAACCTTTGAAACGGTTGATAACTTCATGAAGAATCCTGGCGGCTTCCTTGATTTCTATATCGCTACCTTGATTACCGGATCTATCCTGGGCATGAACAGAGAGCTGTTACTGAAGTCGGCTCTTCGCTTCCTGCCAACGATTATTGCCGGTGTTGCGGTTGCCCTTGGTTTGATCGCTTTGATTGGACCGTTAGTAGGGACATCTTCCGGAGAGGCGATTGCCTATGTGGGTATCCCCATCATGGGTGGTGGTATGGGTGCCGGCGCGGTTCCTATTGCCAATGTTTTCTCGGACGCCTTGAGTATTCCATCTGAGCAGATTTTGTCTCGGTTGGTGCCGGCGGTGGCGCTTGGTAATGCTATGGCCATCGTAATGGGTGGTCTGCTGAACAAGCTCGGCAAGTCTAAGCCTGGTTTGACGGGTAACGGACAGATGATGAGAGTCGGCGAGTTTAAAGCTGACGTAACCAGTAGTGAGACGCCTGGACTTAATGATTACCTAGTTGGTATTGTTATTTCGACAGCCTTCTTTACTTTTGGTGTTATCCTGTCCAAGTTCATCGGTCAATGGTTCGAGATGCACTCCTATGCCTACATGATCATTTCCGTTGCGGTCTTTAAGGCATTGAACATCGTACCTGACTTTATTGCTAAGGGTGCTTCGTCTTGGTACAAGTTCGTCTCCGGTAACTTTACCGCGGCCTTGATGTTGGGTATCGGTATCTCTTATACGAACCTTGGCGAGATTATCAGCGCGTTTACGATTGAATACATCATCCTCTGTGCTGTGGTTATCATTGGTGCGGTTCTTGGAACCGGCCTGGTTGGTTACCTGCTTGGTTTCAACTTCATTGAAGCGGCGATTACGGCGGGCTTATGCATGGCCAACATGGGTGGTACTGGAGATGTCGCGGTTCTTACGGCTTCCAACCGTATGGCGTTAATGCCTTTCGCTCAGATTTCCTCACGTATCGGAGGTGCTTTTATTATTTTCCTCGCTTTCATACTGGTGCCCTTGTTCTTTGGCTAGGATAGGTGTAGACTAAAATTTGCACATCCTATCAGGGCGATTACCTTTAGCTGCAACCGCTTGAGTTCTTTGCATTCAGGCGGTTTTCTTTGTGAAGTGGTGGTAGAAGCCTTGAAATGGGATAAGTGACAATATCGTTCATCGTGATAAAACAATTCTGGAATTGTTTGCGCGTATGATTGTTACAAGTTAGAATAGAAATGAAATATCCTTTAGGGATAGAACAAACGGAAATTCATTTCTATAAAAGTATAGAAAGGAAATACAATGCAACAAATTAAACAGGAAGCAAGAGCCGGGACATTACAGTCAAACGATTGCTTGGTGGAAATCCGACCCGGGACAGGTCAATATATCTTGGAAAGCCCTGTAGAATATGAGTTTGGGGAGCAAATTTATGAAGTGGTCAGGAGAACGTTAGCTGATCATCGCATAGAGGCCCAAAACTTAGATATCCGCATTGAGGACAGGGGAGCTTTGGACTGCACCATCGAAGCGAGATTGAAAACGGCGATAGGGAGGGCAAGATGACAGTAATGAAGAATCTTCGAAGCTT
>CAYMYX010000011.1:34394-42712 GCA_964394795.1 uncultured Peptoniphilaceae bacterium | reverse complement strand
GGGAAATGGTCCAGTCCCGAATATTGTCGGTCCAGTTGTAATAGATTTTATCGAAACGCTTAGGAACTAGAGTAATGTCACCATTCGCTACCGCATCCCTTGCCGGTTTAATCATCTCTTCCATGCTGACGAACCACTGCTTGGAAAGCAAAGGCTCGATAACGGTATCGCACCGCTCGCAGTGACCGACGGCGTGATCGTGGTCTTCCACATGATCCAAGAAACATTGAGCTTCCAAGTCCTCAACCATCAACTTTCTTGCCTTGTAGCGGTCCAGGCCGGAATATGGGCCATATCCTTCGGCGATGGTCGCATCCTCTTCAATGACGATACATTGACCCAAATCGTGGCGCTCGCCAACGATAAAGTCGTTAGGGTCATGGCTTGGCGTGATTTTTACGCAGCCGGTTCCAAACTCTTGGTCTACGTAAGGGTCAGCAATAACAGGAATCTCCCTACCTACCAAAGGCAGGATCAGGTGCTTACCCACAATGTGGCGGTAACGGTCATCTTCAGGATGGACAGCAACCGCAAGGTCGCCCAGCATCGTCTCCGGTCTGGTCGTGGCGATGGTAACAAACTCGTCGCTATCCTTCACCGGATACTTGATATGCCATATGTGGCCATGCACATCCTGGTGTTCAACCTCCGCATCGGAGATCGCCGTTCCACAGGAAGGACACCAGTTGATGATTCGATCGCCTCGATAAATCAGCCCTTCCTCATATAATTTGATGAAGACGTAGTTGACCGCTTTGGACAATTCCTCGTCCAAAGTGAACCGCTCTCTGGACCAATCACAAGACACACCCAGTTTCCTCAATTGATTATTGATGTTGCCGCCGTATTCCTCGGTCCACTTCCAAGCCTCTTCCAGGAAGCGCTCTCTGCCCATCTCTTCTTTGCTGTGGCCATCCGCTGTAATCTTTTCTACGACCTTGGCCTCGGTGGAAATCGAGGCATGGTCCGTTCCCGGAATCCAAAGGGCTTCATAACCGGTCATCCTCTTCCACCGAATGAGGATGTCTTGGAGGGTGTTGTTCATCGCGTGGCCTAAATGCAGATTACCTGTAACGTTTGGTGGCGGCATGACGATAGTGTATGGTTTCTTGCCACTAGTCGCATCGGCAATAAAGTCACCGTCCTCTTCCCATGACTTGTAAATTCGATCTTCAAACTGTTTCGGATCGTAAGTTTTCTCTAAGTTTTTCATCCTCTATCCTTTCCCTGCTTTACTCTCAAAATAAAAAAGCGATCTGTCCCCATAGGGCGACGGATCGCGGTGCCACCTACTCATTATACTCTTCCTAGTTAACTCTAGGCAGTGTGCACTCCAAAGCGACCTTCACTGAGTTTCCCTGCAAGCTTCCACCGACCGCTTGCTCTCTATAAGGTCCACTCACCTACTCCTCTTTTTCTCCGTGCCATATTTAACTGTCCCCATTCTATCATTTATTCGTCTTAAGACCAAGAAAAACACAAAACAACAAATATTAAGAATTCCTGAAATATCCAATAGCCAAAAATCCCAGAATTTCCACATTCTTCGTTTATATTTTAATAAAAATTTAATAAAATCAAGGCCGAATTAAGCCTTTTATCGTTAGACAAAAAATGGGCTGGGTGATATGATAATAACGAAATATCTTTTGACAGCTATGGTTTCATTGCTGTTTACATCCATAGGATAGGTCTTATACACCTGAACTTATGTAAAGAGAGGTACACATGTTAACTTTTATTTTTGGTATCATCCTCCTTTTCGTCGGTGGCGCGCTGTACTCTCGCATGGTTGAAAAAGTTTTCCAGCCAGACGACCGAATTACACCCGCAGTTTCCGAGAAAGACGGTATCGACTACGTCGAAATGCCCGAATGGAAAAACTCACTTATTGAATTATTGAACATCGCAGGAACAGGCCCTATTCTTGGTCCAATCCAAGGTATCCTGTTCGGCCCTATTGCCTTCTTGGTTATCCCAATCGGCAATATCATCGCAGGAGCAACTCACGACTATTTCAACGGTATGATCTCCATGCGAAACAAGGGTGCCCAAATGCCCCGCCTCGTTCAAAGATACTTAGGCCGCGGCTCTCACAAGGTTTACCTAGTTATTTTACTTATTCTGATGATCCTCACCGGTGTCGTCTTCATCTACACCCCTGGTGACCTTATTGTCGGCTCCATTCTTGGTATGGACGTTGGTCCTGACTCAGCAGCAATCTGGATTGCCTACGCGGTAATCTTCGCTTATTACCTTGCAGCAACCCTTTTCCCCATCGATGCGATCATCGGTCGTGTTTATCCCATCTTTGGAGCGATTCTCATCATCTCCGCTGTTGGTGTCTTTGCCGGCGTTTTACTAGACGGTGGCGCGAACTTGAACGAAATCTGGGAAGGCGCACCTGCTCACATCGCACCTCTTGATGGAGCACCTTTCATCCCTGTCTTCTTCATCACCGTTGCCTGCGGTATCATGTCAGGCTTCCACGGCAGCCAATCAACGCTAGTTTCCCGTACAGTCAGTACAGAAAAAGAAGGTCGCCGCACATTCTACTTCATGATGATCCTTGAAGGTTTCATCGCAATGGCATGGGCAGCTGGGGCCATGGTCCTTTACAACCGCCAACCCGACCTCGTTACATCCGTAAATGCAACAACAATGGTTTCCGTCATCTCAAGAGAATTCCTCGGAAATATTGGTGGTCTACTTGCCATCATCGGTGTTATCGTTCTTCCTATCACTTCAGGAGATACCGCATTCCGTTCCGTTCGCTTAATCATTGCAGAGGCCATGAACATTGATCAGCGCCCTGCAAAAAACCGCCTACTTACGACTTTAGCTATCTTCATTCCAGCGATTGCCATCCTTGCATTCGCTAAGCTAAATGCCGGCGGCTTCAACCTATTATGGCGTTACTTCGGTTTCACCAACCAAATGGTTGCTGTTTTCGCGTTGGCCATGTCCACCGTTTACCTGATGGTCCACAACAAGAACTACCTGTTGACCTTTATTCCAATGCTCTTCTACACGTTCATCGTAACGTCCTATATCTCACACGCGAGCATTGGTTTCCAACTGGATAATCTCATTCTCGGTGACCCAGACAGCTACATGGTCTCCTACATCGTAGGTGCTGTTGTCACTGCCATCGTAGCTTTTGTCGTACACCGCTACGGTCAAAAGAACAAAACGGAAATCGTAAAATTAGAACCGGTTCCTGTATACAAATAAATAACTAAAATAAAAGATCTCTCTATGGATAAAAGCTGAGCACCTACCTTATTGGGTGCTCAGCTTTTTTGTGTATCAAAGTAAAAAGGAACTCTAGTTTTATTAGATTATCTAATATCAATGAGTTCCGCTTTCCCGTATTACATTGGTAAATCTTCATAAAATCTTAATAAAAAGGCCCTAAAACTAGACAAAATCTAACCTTGATGATATATATTAGGTGTAAATAATGTGGTGCATCCTGTGTGGACTTATTTATATTTAATCCCTTCATTGTTTACGTCCTCATTGGTAAGCTTACTTCCTCGAAATATCAATTTTATTTTAAGAGAGGTAAGAATGTTAACTTTTATTATTGGTATTTTACTCTTATTTGTAGGTGGCTTCCTGTATTCTAAGATGGTTGAAAAAGTATTCCAACCAGACGACAGAATTACGCCAGCTATCTCAGAAAAAGACGGTATCGACTACGTCGAAATGCCAGAGTGGAAAAACTCACTCATCGAACTCCTGAATATCGCAGGAACTGGTCCTATTCTAGGACCTATCCAAGGTATCCTCTTTGGACCTATTGCCTTCTTAATCATTCCTATTGGTAACGTCATTGCTGGTGCAACTCATGACTACTTCAACGGAATGATTTCCATGCGCAATAAGGGTGCTCAAATGCCCCGTCTCGTTCAAAGATACCTGGGAGCAGGCTCACATAAGGTCTATCTAGTAATCTTACTTATCCTTATGATCCTTACCGGTGTCGTATTTATCTACACCCCTGGTGACTTAATCGTTGGTGCTATCCTTGGCTTAGATGTAGGACCTGGCAGCTCAGCAATCTGGATTGCTTACGCTTGTATCTTCCTATACTACTTGGCTGCAACCCTATTCCCTATCGATGCGATCATCGGTCGTATCTACCCTATCTTTGGTGCAATCCTTATCATCTCCGCTGTCGGCGTATTTGGTGGTGTTCTCCTTGATGGTGGGGCTAACCTAAATGAAGTTTGGGATGGTGCTCCTGCACACATCGCACCTCTGGATGGCGCTCCACTCATTCCGGTATTCTTCATTACCGTAGCATGCGGTATCATGTCCGGCTTCCACGGCAGCCAATCAACCCTCGTTTCTCGTACCATCAGTTCTGAAAAAGAAGGTCGCCGCACGTTCTACTTCATGATGGTTCTTGAAGGTTTCATCGCTATGGCATGGGCTGCTGGCGCAATGATTCTTTACAACCGTCAACCAGAACTCGTTACTTCAGTAAACGCAACCACTATGGTTTCCGTTATCTCTGAAGAGTTCCTAGGCAACATCGGTGGAATCTTAGCCGTACTTGGTGTTATCGTTCTTCCTATCACTTCAGGAGACACTGCTTTCCGCGCTGTTCGTTTGATGCTTGCGGAAACCTTCAACATCGACCAAACACCTGCAAGAAACCGTGTCATGACTACTTTAGTCATCTTCATCCCAGCAATCGCAATCCTTGTCTTTGCTAAGATGAACGCTGGTGGTTTCAACCTACTTTGGAGATACTTCGGTTTCACCAACCAACTCGTTGCCGTTTTTGCCCTTGCAATGTCAACGGTTTACCTGATGGTCCACAACAAGAACTTCCTGTTGACCTTCGTTCCAATGCTCTTCTATACGTTCATCGTAACGTCATATATTTCTCATGCAAGCATTGGTTTCCAACTGGACAACTTAATCTTAGGACAACCTGAGAGCTACACGGTTTCTTATATCGTTGGCGCTGTTGTCACTGCCCTCGTTGCTTTTGTCGTATATCGCTACGGACAAAAGAACAAGGCAAAGATTGTAAAATTAGAACCTGTACCAATTTACAACTAAACACCATTTGAGCAAGAAGCTATACCATAAGGACATTAAAAAGGAGCTGTCGCAACTACACAGAGTTGTACAGCTCCTTTTCTCATGCTTCTTTTTATTTACTTCGCCAACAATCCCTAGTCGAATATTTCCTTCAGCAGCTCGTAGGACTTGATGCGATTGTCAATGCCAAAGATTGGTGAGAAGACCAAGAGCTCATCAAACTTCAACAAGTCAGCCTCCTCTTCCAAGATACTCGCCACTTCATCCTTCGTTCCCTTGATAATAAAGCGCTTGTCATAATCATGCTTTAACTTATCCAACTCATGATTTGTAAATTCGTAATCTTTCACCTCTTCCGGATTAGGTATCCCGGAGAAGATATTCCCCGTCTGCCTCAAATGAGTGAAGTCAAAGGCCTTGCCCAGGTATTCCAACTCATCCTTGGAATCTGCGATAAGGACCTTGTATGATACGGATAATTCCGGCTTCTCGAAGAAGGCACTAGGGACAAAATTCTTCCTATAGTTATCAAAGACCTCCACTGGCGTCTCTACACTGAAGAACTTGGCGAAGGAGTAACCCAGACCCATCTTGGCTGCCCGCAAGCTTGAGTTACCTGTCGACCCCAACATCCAAGGTTGAACTAAGTCCGCATTTCTCTCCGGTATCGCTTTCGCATCAGCATATAGCACCGACTTTGGTTTCTCATCCTTCAAGAAAGCCAAAATTTGTTCTATTTTCTCGTATTGGTCGCTCTGCTTAGGCATCCCTTCAGCAAGGGCAATGATCTCCAAATAGCCTGATCCAGGCGCTCTGCCTAAGCCAATATCAATCCTGCCCGGCGCCAAGTAAGACATCGTCTTAAAGACCTCCGCCACTTTGTAAGGCGAATAGTGCATGACCATCGTTCCTCCGGTACCCAAGCGAATGTTCTTCGTCTTTCCAGCAAAATAGGCAACCAAGGTCTCAGGTGATGAGGACAGAATACTGTCCATCCCATGGTGCTCAGCGAACCAGTAACGGTTATAACCTATCTCATCTAAGCGAAGGACCAACTTTTCAGTCGCTTCGAAAACCTCCTGGTTATCTTGACCTTGGTCGGCAAATAGTAAATCGTGAACGGCAAGTTTCATCTATCTTCCCTTTCTACTTTTCAAATGATCGATAGGTTATATATGCCCTATTTTAATCCTTCGACCAATCCAGAACCCTTCGCTCCCCTTCCAACTGCTGAATCTGGGTGATGTCCTGGCTAACCTCTAAGACACCGCGGAAGTTGTCCTCATCATCCCACAAAGCAAAATATTGAATCAGTAGCTTCTTGCCTTTAGCCTCTATCCAAAAGCTGGCGGTTTCTTCCTCCCTATTTCGGAAGGCTTCCACGATATCCTCAACCACATGGACACTGGCGGGTGGATGGCAGTTCTTTACATCGCGACCGATGACCGCTTTCGATCTGGGGAAGATTCGTTCCTTCGCCTTGGAGAAGTAGCGAACCTTGTTGTTCTCGTCCACATAGGTCATATCCACAGGAAGCGTATTGAAAATCATCAATACTTCATCTAACTTAAGCGTTCCCGTGTCTGTCTTCAGATATCCGTTTTGGAAATCGACAACTTCCTCAACGACCTCTTCCTTCTCTTTATCAATGAAGGGGAAGTCATATTCCATGCTTTGCTGGTACATGGCCCCCCATTCCTCATCTGTTAGGACAGATAAGGCTGCCGGAAAGAGGATGTTCTCCTCCTTGTATTTAAGACCAAGCATGCCAAAGAAAATCTCGCCTAGGGCTTTGTTGAAGTTTCTTTCGCTATAGCTTTCGAGCTGTACATTACGCTGGAAATCCTTAAGAGTCTTTCGTACTTGATCATGAAGTGCCCACATGATTGAAGTTCCTTCAAAGCGAGCATCCGCCTTTTCCATCATCGGGAAGAGGATGTTTTCTTTCTTAGCATAGTGATCTTCGAAATGTTGCAGTTCTGCGATGAGGGGTGCAACAGCTGACTTGCGTTCAGCAAAGGTTAGGCTCTTATTCGTAAGGTAGCCTCTGACCTGGTTCAACCTTTCCTGAAGGGCTGTGTTCTCCGCCTCCAAGTCTTGTAGAAAACTATGCTTATCAGTTAGAGGTGGTCGTCCGGATTCCAAACTTGACCCAAATACATTTACTACCTTGCCTAGGTAACCGAGGATATCTGCGGCATCCTCTCCTTCGGCCAGGAGGGTGGAAAATACCTCGAAGGCTTCATTAGCTGTAACCGAATCCAGGTCTTCCTTGTAGGTTTGATAGAGATCAACACCGCTATCTCCATCCTTTAAGTCCATAACATATTCTTTAATTCGTTCAACGCGACCGTAATCGATGTCCATACATCCTCCTTTTCCAATGCGAAAAGAGCTCACCAAAAGGGAGCTCTTTTTTCAATACTTATCTAGTTGAACTTACCACAGCAACCACCGGTAACGGGCAGCTTGTCTCTGTTCTTAGGGTCTTTTAGATTGCCATTCATCAGGTCCTTGACCAAGGAAAGGTCACCGAACTCAAAACCATCTTTCTTCATAACGTAGCCATGCTGAAGATCAAGACGAAAGGCAAATAGATTATCTGATTCGTAGGTCCTTTCAATACTTTGATAAAGCACTTGATTTTTTCGGCCGTCGGAGATGCCTGTTCGCACGCCATTCTCATAGAAAATGAAGGTCCTGTAAGATTCCTCCCCGCTTTCTGCAAACTTCTGATCATTCTTATAGTAGGAAACGGCAGTGTTCTTTGGCATGATGACAAAGAAGTAGATGATAAAGATCGAACCGAAGGCTAGTAGGACGATACCCAGTGCTGCTTGAACCCAGCTGATCTGTTGGTCGAAGAAGAGCGTAGTTAAGAGCAAGGCGCCACCGAGGAGCATGGAGGCAATTGCCCAAAATAGGATGATACCCTTAATCTTCTTGGAGATGGTTAAGCGGGTAAATTCTTCGTAGTCGTTTTGGGAGAGGTAGGACTGGTTGATGGCCATGGGTTTTAACCCTTGGAAGATGCTGTCCTCCTCATGGACTTCCTGTTTGATTGCTTTAATTTCTTGAGGCCTGAGGTCTTCAGGCTTAATTTGTTGGTATTTTTTCTTCGACATAATAACCTCTTACTCGTTCTAGGGATTTATTCACCTTAACTTTATAATAAAAACACAGATATTTCAATTACGAGGCAGAAAATCGCTAGGAATGGCGAAAAATGCGAACTTGTTTGCTTTATCCTCATTCTA
>CAYMYX010000011.1:28253-34294 GCA_964394795.1 uncultured Peptoniphilaceae bacterium | reverse complement strand
ACTTGTTTGCTTTATCCTCATTCTAAATGTAGAATAGTGGGTATACATAAAAAAATAGTAAACATAAACTTTGATGGAATAGAATGACAGAATAGCTCAGTCTTGTCGTTTAGTGAGGAGGAAACCATGAAAGAATTACTTAGAAGTTTTGGCATAACCCCAACCTCCACAAGAGTCCGCGTATGGTCATTCTTAGAAAATAATACCGATCACCCAACAGCAGAGGACATCCTCACCGGCCTAACCAGCCAGGGGGACAGAATTTCGCGGGCAACAGTATACAACACCCTAAATCTCTTCCATAAGAAGGGACTGGTTATTGCTGTTCACGGGTCCGACGATGTGGTTCACTTCGACCCTTACACCCAGTCTCACGCTCACTTTCAATGCGAGGAGTGCGGTAAACTATGGAATATCCCTCTAAACGAAACAGCCATCGATATGTCTAGCATGGAGGGAGCGGATATCCACACCATTAACGTCCTGATCAAAGGAAGTTGTGGAGAATGTAAACAGAAACTTGAAGAAAACAATATGGAATAAGTAAGAAATTAAGACCCCTCAGGCGCAAGCTTGAGGGGTCTACCTATGTTGGCTATTGTCTACCTAAAGCTTAGTAGCTTAAAGACTGAATAAACATAATAACGAAACTTGATATCATCAAAATAGCTAAGACGATGGCAATAATTTGTGCCCGTCTTTGCTTCTTCTTTCTCTTCGTATCGTATCGATCTTTGCCTTGGTTCCTACTATCTGTCATCTTATCCTCCCACTTGATTAACCGTGAATACACCACCTATTGTAACATGATTTACTCAATAACTAAACTATTCAAACAAGGAGGCAACATTCCCCCTTAGCCATGGCTAATTATAGAATTATGAAAGCGTTTGTGCTAGAATTAATAAGTGGAAGATAGAGGTGCTAGAAAGGGAGGAGACGTTGGACAATCATTTAATCTATGCGATCTCTGAAAGCGATGCCAGCAGTCTGGTCGACATTGTGAATAGTGCAATTCATCAGACGCAGCAGCCCTTTGAAGTTGAGGTTTTCACCAAAGTGGATAATCAATGGGATCTCGAGCGCATTTTACTCTTGATGATCAATGAGGGGAAATCCCCCTTCGTGATCTTTACGTTAGAATCTGCCTCGCTGAACTCCTATATTAAAAACTTTTGTGATCTTCATCAGATTCAATACATCGACGCTTTGAGTCCCTTAATCTATGCCTTGCAGAGGCGGTCCAATAGCTTTTCGGAAGAACAACCCAAGAACCTTTTTCATGATACCTTCTTCCGTCGCTATAGCGCTTTCGACTTCGCTTCCCGTTACGATGATGGAAAAGACCCAAAAGGAATTCTGACGGCGGACCTTGTCTTAGTCGGAATTTCAAGAACACAGAAAACTCCTCTGGCTGTATATCTGGCAAATCGGAATTATCGGGTTGCCAATATCCCCTTGGTTCCCGAGAGTCAACCCCCAAAGGAGTTATTCGACCTGTCCACTAGCCGAATTTTCGGACTCACCTCCTCCCCTCTTCACCTGCAGGAACTGAGGAGAGAAAGGTTGAAGTCACTTGGGCTTCCTTCTTCGGCTGAGTATGCTTCAAAAGAGCGAATCAACGAGGAATTGCAATATGCCCATGGTATCATGAGGCAATTGGGTTGCCCCATTATCGACGTGTCGACCAAGGCTGTTGAAGAGACCGCCGACATTATTATCCGTCACTTGGATAAAAACAGAATGATGTAAAACAGAGGACATTAAAGGAGAAATTAAGTATGACGAAGTATGTTTACAATTTTGACGAAGGTGACAAGTCGCAAAGAAGCCTCCTCGGTGGCAAGGGTGCCAACCTTGCCGAGATGACCAATATTGGAATTAACGTTCCTTACGGTTTCATCGTAACCACAGAAGCTTGTATCCGCTACCAAGATGAAGGTGAACTATGGCCTGAACTTTTGGAAGAAATTAAAAGCCACATCGCCGATGTCGAAGCAAAGAATAACAAGAAGTTTGGCGACGAGAATGATCCATTACTCGTATCCGTTCGCTCAGGTGCTCCTGTATCTATGCCTGGTATGATGGATACCATCCTAAACCTAGGCCTTAACGATAAGTCTGTAGTAGCCATGGCTGAGAATTCAAACAACCCTCACTGGGCTTACGACTCTTATCGCCGCTTCATTCAAATGTTCTCTGACGTAGCGATGGAACTTCCAAAAGAAAAGTTCGAGCATATCTTGGAAAGCCAAAGAGAAAAAGCAGGCGTCGCTAACGATAACGAACTTAGCGCTGACGACCTCAAGGAAGTTGCTGACAACTACAAGGCACTTTACCAAGAGCTTAAGGGCGAAGAATTCCCTCAAGATCCTGTAGAACAATTAAAGCTAGCAATCACTGCCGTCTTCAAGAGCTGGGATAACCCACGCGCTAACCTCTACCGCAAGCTCAACGACATTCCTAATGACCTAGGAACAGCAGTTAACGTTCAATCCATGGTTTACGGTAACATGGGTGAAACATCCGGTACAGGCGTTGCCTTCTCACGTAACCCAGCAACCGGTGAAAACGGCGTCTTCGGTGAGTACCTCATCAATGCACAAGGTGAAGACGTTGTAGCTGGTATCCGTACCCCAGAAAACATCACTACACTTGAATCTATCATGCCTGAAGTTTATAAAGAATACCTCGAAACTTCTGAGCGTTTAGAGCAACACTATACCGAAATGCAAGATATGGAATTCACTATCCAAGACGGTGAACTCTTCATTCTTCAAACTCGTACCGGTAAGCGTACCGCTCATGCTGCTGTTAAGATTGCCGTCGACCTAGTAAACGAAGGCCTTATCGACAAGGAAACAGCCGTTACTCGCGTTGAGCCAGCTGCTCTTGATCAACTTCTTCACCCCCAATTTGCTGGTGACGCTGTAGAAAAGGCAACCGTCTTAGCAACCGGCTTAGCTGCATCTCCAGGTGCTGCTTCCGGTAAAATCTGCTTCACTGCAGACGAAGCGAAGAGAAGAGCCGACAATGGCGAAACCGTCCTACTTGTCCGTAACGAAACTTCTCCTGAAGACCTACAAGGTATGGTCTCCGCAGCAGGTATCTTAACCGCTCGTGGCGGAATGACTTCTCACGCAGCTGTAGTTGCTCGTGGTATGGGTAAGAGCTGTGTATCCGGTGCGCATGACCTTCGTATCGATTACAAAGCAGAAACTTTAACAGTAGGTGACACCGTACTAGGTACTAACGATGTTCTTTCCATCGACGGTTCAACCGGTAAAATCTATGTCGGTGAATTAGAGACGGAAGCTCCTGAACTAACCGGTGACTTCGGAACATTCATGGAATGGGTAAATGACGTCAAGAGAATGGCTGTCCGTGCAAACGCGGATACTCCACAAGACGCACAACAAGCGATCGACTTTGGCGCAGAAGGTATCGGCCTTTGCCGTACAGAACACATGTTCTTCGGTGGCGACCGCATCCAAGCCGTTCGTGAGATGATTCTCTCCAAGAGCGTTGAGCAAAGAGAAGCTGCTTTAGCGAAGATCCTTCCAATGCAAGAAGAGGACTTCTATGAAATGTTCAAGATTATGAGAGAACGTCCAATGACGATTCGTCTCCTCGATCCACCACTACACGAGTTCCTTCCTCAAGAAGATAAGGACATCGTTGCTCTAGCTGAAGAAATGGGCATTTCCGAAACTGAATTACGTGGCACAGTCAATGAACTTCATGAAATCAACCCAATGCTTGGCCACAGAGGTCTTCGCTTAGCGGTTACCTATCCAGAAATCGCAAGAATGCAAGCCAGAGCAATCATCCAAGCCGCTCTTCGCGCACGTAACGACGACAATATTGAAGGTCTCGTACCTGAGATTATGATTCCTCTAGCAGGCGATCCTAAAGAGCTAGCATACGTCAACAAAGACGTCCGCAATGAAATTGAACTTGTCTTCGAGGAAAAGGGAGATAAAATCGACTACTTGCTTGGTACGATGATTGAAATCCCACGTGCAACCTTACTTGCCGATGAGATCGCTGAAGAAGCAGAATTCTTCTCCTTCGGTACCAACGACCTTACTCAAATGACTTACGGCTTCTCTCGTGATGACGCTGGCAAGTTCCTTAAAGAGTACGAAGACAAGGGTATCTTCGAGAAAGACCCATTCGTAACCCTAGACCAAAAGGGTGTTGGTAAGCTTGTTGAGAAGGCAGTAGAACTTGGTCGCGAAGCTCGCCCTGACCTTCACCTTGGCATCTGTGGTGAACACGGTGGTGACCCAGCAACCGTTAAGTACCTGAACAAGGTTGGCTTAGACTATGTATCTTGCTCACCATTCAGAGTGCCTATCGCTCGCCTAGCTGCTGCACAAGCGGTTATTGAGCAAAGAGATAAGTAAGAATATTAAACGACAAAGGGGACCTGGCAATTTGCCAAGTCCTTCTTTGTTTTATAGAGTCTATTTGCAACAGCCCCTTATTTTTGTTCTTTCTACTGCAGGAAGCCCACCTTACGGTAAACCTTAGATAGGGTCTTCCTTGCGGTTTGCTGTGCAACTCTGTCCCCTTCTTCATAGATAGAAGGCAAGTAGTCTTTGTCATTTAAAATCTCTAGGAAACGCTCACGGATCGGTGACATCTCCTGGACAATAAGGTCTGCCAAGGACGCCTTGAAGTCCGCGTAGGAGGCGTTTTGGAATCGAGCAACGACTTCCTCAGGCGATACCTTTGCATAGGCCCCATAGATATTGATCAAGTTCATCAATCCAGGTTGCTCTTCCCGATAAGCGAAGTTGGCCTCTGAGTCGGTGACTGCTCTAGCAATCTTTCTCCTTATCGTTTCCGGGTCATCTTTGATCAGGATAAAAGAGTTCACATCCTCGTCCGACTTACTCATCTTCTTGTTGGGTTCCTTGAGGCTCATGATGCGAGCCGTCTCCTTTTGGATGTAAGGCTCGGGAACGGTAAAGGTCGGTGAGTACCGGTTATTAAAGCGCTCGGCAAGGTCCCTGGTGAGCTCTAGGTGTTGCTTTTGGTCCTCACCCACAGGAACATAGTCCGCCTGATAAAGGAGGATGTCTGCGGCCATTAGAACAGGATAAGTCAACAGGGCTGCGTTGATGTTTTCTTCATTCTTTTGGGACTTGTCCTTGAACTGGGTCATTCGAGATAGTTGGCCCAGATAGCTCATCGAGCTTAACACCCAGGTAAGTTCCGCGTGCTCCGGAATATGGGATTGGACGAATAGGGTCGACTTCTGTGGATCCAAACCACAGGCAATATAATAAGCGAGAACTTCCTTGCTCCGCCTTCTCAGGTCTGCAGGGACCTGCTGGACGGTAATGGCATGTAGGTCAGCTACGGCAAAGTAGCAACGGAAGTCGTCTTGCATTTTCACGAAATTTTGAATCGCTCCTAGATAGTTTCCTATCGTTAGGTCACCTGATGGCTGAACCAGACTGAGCACTATCTTTTCTTTTTCTTGTCCTTGTACGTCGTTCATTCTTCACTCCTCTGTCTTCAAATCTCTTATCTTTAATGAGTATATCATAACACCCTGCGTTCCTAGATTCCTAAAAAACAATATAAAAAGGCGAGCCGGACGTTAACTTGTCGGCTCGCCTTATACGGGTTAATTAAAGAATCTTTAGTTCAGGATACGACGGGCTGTAACGAAGTTACGAGACCAGTTACCTGAATAGATGTTGTCTATGCACACACCATAGATATAGTCACTTGCGTGAATCATTTGACCGTTACCTACGTATAGACCAACGTGGGAGATACCACTACCACTCGTATTGAAGAATAGAAGGTCGCCTGGCTTTAGGTCGTACCATGATACTGCCCAACCATTGTAAGCTTGGCTTCTGGAAGAACCACCAAGGGTAATTCCTGCTTCTGTTTGGTAGAGGTAGTACATTAAGCCTGAGCAGTCGAAACCACCGTTAGCTGGGCTCTTGCTTCCCCATACATAGTTGTAACCAAGAAGGCTGTATGCTCTGTTGATGATGTTGTCAATAGTTTGAGAA
>CAYMYX010000011.1:27018-28153 GCA_964394795.1 uncultured Peptoniphilaceae bacterium | reverse complement strand
TGTATGCTCTGTTGATGATGTTGTCAATAGTTTGAGAATTTGAGTAGCCGTAATCTTCTTCTACTGGCTCTTCTACTACTTCTACAACTTCAACCTTATCGCCGATTAAGTCAGCGCGGATGTAAGCTGTTTGTCCGTAGTAGTCAAACTTGACCCAACCGCTTTCCAAAGTACCTTCGATATAGTAATTGGTATCTAGCGTTGCAATCTTAGTATAACCGGTGCCTGGACCCTTACGGATGTTCGTTGCCTTTTGTGTGTAACCACTTCTGTATTCAACTACAACCTCAACTACTTCTTCCACTTCAACTTCTTCAACAGCATAGGATGGCTTTGAATCAGTGAGGTATGCTAGATAGAGGTAACCTTCGCCGTTTTCGAGCTTCAACCAACCGTTAGAAACTGTTCCGACTACTTCTGCTCCCTTAGTCTTGCTGCCAAGGATCGTTGAGTTAGTTGAAGCATCGCTACGGATATTGAGGTAGGTAGTAGTCCAATAGGTTCTTGGTGTTGTTGCTGCAATTCGGTCAGCTTCTTCTTGAGCTAGACGCTCTTCTTCAGCTTTCTTCTCCGCTGCTAGGCGTTCTTCTTCAGCTTTGCGCTCAGCTTCAGCTGCCGCTTCTTGCTCTGCCTTTTCTTTTGCTAGGCGCTCTTCTTCAGCCTTGCGAGCTTCTTCTGCTTGGCGAGCTGCTTCTCTTTCAGCTTCCATTTGTTGGATTTCTTCTTCGGTCGCTTCAGTAACGAAGTTAGCATTGACGTATGCGTCTTTGCCATTGAAGGAAATCTTAATCCAACCATTTAAAAGTTCGCCACGAACTACGTCTCCTTCAAAGAGGAAACCTAGGTCTTGAGATTCTGTTGTAGGTTGTGATCTAACATATAAAGCGTTGGATGTGTTAACGACACCAAGGAAAGCTCTTGCTGTTTCAACTACTGGTTCTTCCACGACAGGTGTCTCTTCAACCACTGGCTCTTCAACTACAGGTTCTTCAACCATTGGTTCTTCTACTACAGGAGCTTCTTCTACAGGTTCTTCAACTGCTGGCTCTTCAACAACAGGAGTCTCAACTACAGGCTCTTCTACCACTGGAGCTTCTTCCACTGGTTCTTCTACTACAGGAGCTTCTTCCACTGG
>CAYMYX010000011.1:0-26918 GCA_964394795.1 uncultured Peptoniphilaceae bacterium | reverse complement strand
TGGAGCTTCAGGTTCAACTGTTTCTTCAACAGGAGCTTCTTCTTCAGTAGTTTCTTCGCTTTCAACTACTTCTTGCTTGGGCTCAGTTTTAGGTTCAGAGGCAGTAACTATGTACTCTACCTTCTCTGCGTGGTTATATACTTTTTCGACTAATTCTTCGCTCGCTACTTCTTCAGCAGTTTGTTGTGGCGCTTCCTTAGCGTTTTCTTTTAATTTGTTGATAAGGTCATTAGACATGTAGTCTGCACTAGAACTGTCTAAATCAATTAATTGTGTTGCCGTAATCGCACCTGCTACACCAACTACACCAACTAATGCCCCTAGCTTCTTCTTGTTCACTGTGAAATACCCCCGTATTAGTAATTTTCCAATGTCTCTACTCTGTCTGTAACTTTTGTAACTAATGACAATGATAAAGGTTAACTAGAATAAAGTCAAGATTAAATTTACAAAAAAGTTACAAATAATAAAAAAGGGTACAAGGTCTGCAAACGTTGAAATTTAGCGATTCTTCATCAACGTCAATTGCGATCTTGTACCCTTTTGTAAATATTTACGGGTAAAAAGTTACAAAAATTCGACAGTAAACTAGATTTATTCCAATTTTCTTCACTTTTTCTTGGAAAAGTGGCGAATAATCACCGTAAACTCTGTTACTGATTGTAACAGGTTTGTCTCATTTTGAATTTTTGACCCATTTCTTGTCATTATTGGAAGCAAGTCTATAAGCCGTGTTTTGTTATTGATAATCATCTATCTTGGTAGACTGTCACCAGCCTACTCTAGCGTTCTTACGAGCAATGACAAGCAATCATTTTTCCTGCTCTGACTTGCACCGAATGGGGTTTACATAGCCGACTAGTCTCCTAGCCGCTGGTGAGCTCTTACCTCACCTTTCCACCCTTACCCTTGCGGGCGGTTTATTTCTGTTGCACTAGCCTTAGAGTCGCCTCCACCAGACGTTATCTGGCATCCTGCTTTGTGGTGCACGGACTTTCCTCGACATAGTCGCGATTATCCGACTTACTTCCTCGTCTATTATAGCATAATTTGGGCTAACCCTCAGCGGATTCGCCGTCTACTGGCCTCATGGCGACCTACAGTAATCTGGTTGATCTCCGGACTTATCTCCCGAGTCCAAGCCGCCATAACGTCCAGAGCAGGTTTCTCCGACTCGTAATGACCAAGGTCAATCAAAGCAAGACCAGCCTCAACCGCATCCACTGCATCGTGATACTTCACATCACCCGTAATGAGGAGGTCTGCCCCTTTCTCCAATGCAAGGTCTGCATAGGACGCGCCTGATCCACCGACCACGGCTACTTTACTGATTTCCTTAGCACTGTCGCCATAGATAAGCAGATGATCGAGGGCGATCCTCTCCTTCAACCAATCCCCATAGGCATCCAAAGTTGTTTTTGCCACGGTACCTAATCTACCAAGGCTACCATCTTGGTTAATGTCATCTACTGAAGCCTCTAATGGCTCAATATCCTCCAAGCCACAAAGGTCGGCCAGAACATCATTCACTCCACCGGCAACTTTATCGAAGTTAGTATGGGCTGCATAGATGGTGATACCTTCCTCAATACACTCCAAAATATAGGCGGTTGCTTTTCTGCGCTCACTGATCTCCTTAGCGCCTGTAAAAAGGATGGGGTGGTGGGTAACCAGCAGGTTGGCTCCATTTTCCTTAGCCGTGTTGATAGCTTCTTGAGTGACGTCCAAACTGAAGACAATCCCACTAAGATCTCTGTCCACACGACCGGCTTGGAGGCCGCTGTTGTCCCAATCTTCTTGGAGACTTGTCGGAACTCGTTTCTCCCATGCTTGTATCCAGTCTTTAATCTTCATTCCTCTCCCCTTCCCAGTGAGCTAGCAACATCTCAATCTCTTGCTTTTCCTTCTTCAAAACCGCCAAACGCTCTTCAACCTGTGGTGAAGCGCCCAGCTTTTCCAAATTACTAACAACCGCTTCCAACCTGTGGTTATCTTCCTCGATTTTCTTTTTCACTAGCGGATTTCGATCAGCTAAAAGAAGCGGGCCATACTCCCTCTCCACCCCCGTCAGCTCACCTAAACTTTCTCCCTCGTCTAACTTCCTGGCGCTGATAATCTCATAATAGTGGCCATCCTCTTCGAGGAGGTATTCCTCTGCGATTCCGAACCCTATTTCGTGGAGGTAGCCCCGCACCTTGCTAGCGTCCAAGTGAGGGCTGAGAATCAGTTGCTGGCTGGACTGCACCAAGTCGGGATTTCTATCCAGGATTTTAATCATGAGCTCGCCGCCCATGCCGGCCATGAGGATGGCCCCCGTGGTTGACCATGGTAAGTTTTCCAGGCCATCCGTATGAACCGTCTCTATCTTCCCTGCCCAGGCTTCGTCTTGGTTTTCTTTGAGGCGGTCGACGAGCTTCTGGAGGGAGGGTCCACTGATGTCAGTGGCGAGGATGGCGCCAATGTCGGGCCGTTTGGCAAGGCCGATACTAACTTGGCCATGGTCGCAGCCCACATCGATGACCCGGTCGCAAGGATGGACACTATCGATTAATTGTTGAATTCTTGTTGACATAAGACCTCACAGGAAAAAAGCGTGGACACCGCCACGCTCTTTTCCTTCGTTTTATTCCAAGAAGTCCTTGATTTTCTGACTTCTGGTTGGGTGTTTTAATTTGCGGATTGCCTTAGCTTCAATCTGTCTGATTCGCTCCCGTGTGACGGAAAACTCCTTGCCCACCTCTTCCAGGGTGCGTGGGGTCCCGTCATTGAGGCCAAAGCGTAGCTCCAGAACTTTTCTTTCCCGCTCGGAAAGGGTGCTTAAGATTGAGCTGAGCTCCTCTCGTAACATGGTGAAGTTGGCTGCCTCGTCCGGTGCGAGGGCGGATTCATCTTCGATGAAATCTCCTAAATGGGAATCTTCTTCTTCACCAATTGGAGTCTCCAGTGACACTGGCTCTTGGGCAATCTTGCGGACGATGCGGACTTTCTCCACATCGATATTCATTTCGGCCGCGATTTCCTCGTTGGTTGGGTCCCGATTTAACTCCTGAAGGAGTTGTCGTTGGGCGCGAGAGAGTTTGTTGATGGTTTCGACCATATGAACCGGGATACGGATGGTTCGTGCTTGGTCGGCAATTGCTCTCGTAATCGCTTGGCGGATCCACCAAGTTGCATAGGTGGAGAACTTGAAGCCTCTATGGTAGTCGAACTTCTCGACAGCCTTCATTAGGCCCAGGTTACCTTCCTGGATCAGGTCGAGGAAGCTCATCCCTCTCCCGACGTAACGCTTGGCGATTGATACGACCAGACGTAAGTTCGTTTCCGCAAGAACCTTCTTCGCTCGGTTGCCTCGGCGGATGACTTTCTTTAAGACCTTCTCGTCTTCTTCCGATAAAGCCTCACGCAAGAGGATGCGGTGAGCGGTTACGGTGCTTTCTTGGATATCAAAGAGGGCTTCCATGTCGAACTCGACTTCTTCTCCCTTTTGGAAATCCACAATCTTATCCATTTCTCTTTCGAGAACTTCGTAATTTCCTACTTCAACTTCGGTTAGGTCATCCTTAGGTGCGATGGACTTCATCCCGACGTACATCTTGTCAACAACGGTGTTGCGAAGGAAAAGGTCGGCTCGCTCTTGGGCGGTCAGGTATTCCTGATCGGTGAAAGGCTCAACATTGTACTCGTTGGCTAGCTCGATGAGCTCCTTGCCTTCCTGCTTGTCGCCTTCTTTCAGATAGACCCTTTCGACTGCAATGGTAATCTCATCTTTTCTATCCCAAGCAATCTGCATCCATTTGTCAATCACTTCGTCGGCGTGTTCCGGATTCAGCAATTTCTCTACGATTGCATCTTGAATCAAGTCGCAGAACTTCAGCTCCTTAGCTTCATCCTCTGTCATCGTCTTGCGGCTCAAGCGCCTTCGGATATATCGCTCGACCATCCGCGCTACCTCGATGATCTGATAGAGCTCGGACTCCTTGTCCACCTCATCGTCGTTGCGGACAACCAATTCCATAAAGTTGGTAAATCTGTTGAACTGCCCTTGGAGGTCTTCCAAGGGGTCTCCGTTGGCTAACTTGACCTCTATCGAAAGAAGAAGCTGGGCCTGTCCCATATTGAGAGCAGATTTGGAGAGCTCAATCTCTTCCCGTAACGTCTGCTCTTCCCCTCGCAGGGCCTTGAAGGCGATTTCCCCATTCTCCATGCGCTTGGCAAGGATAACTTCTTCCTCAGCCGATAGAAGGTCGATTTTGCCGATTTCCTTCAAGTACATTTTTACCGGGTCATCGACAGTGGTGTTCTTTAAAGAAGCAGAACTTGCCTGCTCCCTCTTTTTGATTTCCTCTGCGACTTTCTCTACATCAACGTTGAGCTCGGTCTCATCCAGTTCATCATCCTCATCGTCAACATCGTCTTCCAGGTCATCTACTTCTACGTCATCTAAGATTTTCTCTGACTCATAATCCGTGTCGTCTATCTCGATGCCGTCATCATCTAATAACTTGATAATATCTTCGCGGTCGCTTTCATCCAACAGCTTGTAACCTTCCGCTTGTTCCATATCACTAAGGGCATACTTATCATGGTTGTCTGTAGCAATCTTGCGCATCTCATCCATGATGTTCTGCTTTATCTCATCAATATCAACGGTATCATCTAGCTTGTCTTTATCTAGTTCCGTCATATGGCTCTTCCCCCTTCAACTGCATCTCTATCGTCATCAATTCGCCTAACAAAGCACTTTTCGTTTGGGTATCTTCGCCGTCGCTTCTCAGTCCTTGGAGCGCTTTAAAGATTGCCCTCTTCCTTTCGCGCAAGGAAAAGTGCCTAATTCGATACCGAAGCTCTTCCGCATAGTTAACCCAAGTCGGCTTATCATGATTGGGCGTTGTCATGCCATCATTCTCTAGGCGATTTAACAGACGAACACTCTCGTCGTCCTTTAATGCTTCTCTTAAATTCCCAATCTCAGGGGGAATTTTGCTTGCACATAAGTTCTTTATCGTTCGAATAAATTTTATACGAGTCTCGCCTTGAATAAAGTCTTCTGCTTCATCTAATAAGATATCCCGGCAGTCACCACTGCGCTGGCTCAATCGAATGACTTCATATTCCAAGCTGTCCCGTTCTTTCGCTAATCTTCTATCTTCTCTATTACCCAGTTTTCCCGGATTGTCTACTCCCTCGTCACTAGGCGGAAAGTAGCCCGGATCCTCATGCTCATAAGGGTCAACATAGGTGTCTTCCTCCCCATAGTAGTCGGGCATGTAGTCGTCGTAGGGAACGAAGGTCTCCTCCTCGCGGGTATTTCGGTAGGCTTCCATCGCCTCCCGTTCTTCTTGCTTCTTCTGCTTATCCGCTCGTATCTTGGCTTCTTTGTTGCGGATATCCGTCTTGAGACTATCCACATCCACATCAACTTGCTTGGCTACCTTTTGGATGTAGACATCGCGGATGGCCTCCTGCTCAATCGATGCCAGATAGTCCGTCGCTTCAAGAATGAAATCCAATCTTTCCTTCTCGTCGTCCAAATTGTAACCCGCACTCATCAGGCGGAGTTCGAAGTCGATGGGGTCGATGGCGTCATCCACTTGCTGGTGGAAGGCGTCGACGCCCTCTTTTTGGCAGTAGTCGTCGGGATCCTGGCCGTCAGGCAGCAGAATCATCTTGGGAATCACATCAATATTTTCCAATACTTCCACCGCACGACGGGAGGCTTTGATGCCTGCGCTATCTCCGTCGTAGCAGAGATAAACTTTCTTCCCATACCGGTGGGCAAGTTTCCCCTGGTTTTCCGTTAAAGCCGTACCTAAGCTGGCCACGGCATAGTCAATACCGTGGTAGAAGAGGGCAATCACGTCCATGTAACCTTCAACTAGGATGATCTTATCTAGATCTTTTCTCTTCTTGACGATATGGATGCCGTACAGGTTGTCTCCCTTATGGAAGACATCCGATTCCGGTGAATTGAGGTATTTTGGTTGGCCATCTCCTAAAATCCGACCGCCGAAGCCGATGATCTTATTGTTCTTCGAGATGATGGGAAACATGAGGCGGTTGCGGAAACGGTCGTAGTAGCCCGTTCCTCGATTGGATTTGGATACCAAGCCCAGGTGGAGCAGATCAGCGTCTTCGTAGCCCTTCTCGTGAAGGTGCTGGTAGAGGCTAGCTCCCTTATTGTCGGCGTAACCTAAGAGGAAGTCGTTGATTATAGAGGACTTAAACTTCCGCCGTTGGAGGTAGCGCTGGGGTTCCTTGTTGGTGAGGAGGTTGCGGTAGTAGAAGAGCATGGCCTCCCTATTGATCTCATAGAGGCGCTGGTAGCGTCGTTGGTCCAAGCTCTGCCCTTGGTCTTCCTCTACGGGAATGCCGTACTTGTTGGCTAGGTAGCGGATGGCGTCGGCAAACTCCAGGTGCTCCATCTTCATGACAAAGCCAATGCCGTCGCCATGTTCGTGGCAACCGAAGCAATTGAATGTCCCCCTTTCTTGGGTGACGATAAAGGAGGGGGTCTTTTCGGAATGGAAGGGGCAGAGGCCTTTATGGTTCTTCCCTGATCGTTTCAGCTCGACATAACTGCCCACTAAGTCCACAATATCTACTGCATTTTTTACTCGTTCGATGGTTAGGTCTGAGATGTAGCCCATGGCCCCTCCTTTCTTTTACAATTTCGTTTAGGATTTCTTTTACATTTTCTTCCACGCTAGCGGAATAAAGAGTTTTTCGTAAGTTCGTATTAAGAAGGCATCGGTCATGCCTGCGATATAGTCGGTGACTTTCAGTTCCAAGGAATCCTCTTCGTGGCCGCCTTGATAAAGGGCAGTGTGGCTCTCCGGCAAGGATTCTGGGTGCGTGATGTAGTACTCGAAGACTTCCTCAATGATGTGCTGGAGTTTCTCATTCTCCCCTTTTACCAAGTGGTTGGTGTAGACCTCCTCGAACATAAAGCGGCGAAGGTTCTTCGACACGGTGGCGTAGGGTTCCTCCATGGTGATGGTGTCCTTGCCTTCACTGGCCCTTATAACGGCACTGACCATGGTGTCGATACGCTGGGAGGCTGAGGTCCCTAAGATGTCTCTCGCTTCTTGAGGAATCTCTTCGGCGGTGAGAACGCCTGCCCGAATCGAATCGTCGATATCGTGGTTGACGTAGGCAATCCGGTCTGCATACTTGAGGAGTTGGCCTTCCAAGGAGGCTGCTTTATTGCTTCCGCTGTGGTTGGCAATCCCATCGATGACCTCCCAACTGAGATTGAGTCCTTGGCGCCGGTTTGATGTCTCCAAGAAAGAAAGGACTCTCACCGATTGCTTGTAGTGCTTGAAGTCAGGCATGAGTTGACTAAGGACATCTTCCCCTGCATGACCAAAGGGGGTGTGGCCGACGTCGTGTCCCATGGCCATCGCCTCGATCAAATCCTCATTGAGAAAGAGAGCTCTGGCTAATGTTCTGGCGATTTGTCCAACCTCGAGGGTGTGGGTCAGCCTGGTTCGGTAATGGTCTCCCTCTGGAGAGATGAAGACCTGGGTCTTGTGCTTGAGCCGGCGGAAAGCCTTCGAGTGGATAATCCGGTCACGGTCCCGTTGAAAGGCAGTTCGATAGTGGTCTTCGTCTTCGGGTTGAGCCCGACCTTTGGATTCTGCAACCTTTTGAGCATAGGGAGACAGCATCTCTAGTTCCAATCGTTCGGTATGCTCTCTTGTCATGGGTGACCTCCTGAGATTTCCACGTTTTTGGTTCATCCTTGTGCCGTAAATAAAAAAGGGATGGTGATTACCCTTCAATACCTTCCGTGGGTTTCCTATCCCTTCTCAATTTACATATAGCGATTTCTACGCCTTTTCATACCTTCTTACGTCGTCACCAAAAGTTCCTGTCACGTGCTCCAGAATTCTTGCCGCTGATTGCTCAATGGTGGAATCAGAGACATCCAGAACTTCGCACTTGAGCCGGTCAAACACCTGTCTGGCGTAGGACAGCTCTTCTTCGATACGAGCGTCATTGGCGTAAACGGAGGTAGCTGGAATACCCAAGGCAATCATCCGCTCCAGTCTGACCTTATTTAAGGCTTCGGGCTGGATGGTTAAGCCGACCATGCGGTTGGGGTCCACGTGGAAGATCTCCTGGGGTAGGGTCATTTCGGGGACTAAGGGAAGGTTGGCCACATTGTAGCCTTTATTGGCAAGGAACATTGAAAGGGGTGTCTTTGATGTTCTTGATACCCCAACCAAGACAATATCTGCTTTGAGGAGTCCTCTTGGGTCTTTCCCGTCGTCATATTTCACCGCAAACTCAATCGAAGAGATCTTCTGAAAGTACACGGGATCCAGTTCTCTGGAAAGGGCAGGTAAGCGAGCTGCTTCTAGGCCAGTTGCCTCCTCAATGACAGCCAATGCTTCTCCAAAGAGGTCAATTACGGGGTAACTTCTTTCCTTACACCGTTGGATAAAATAGGAGGCGACATCGGGAATCACAATCGAGTTAACGATGATGAGTTTGCCTTCCAGCATGTCCATCGTTTCGTCCACCCGGTCCTTGCTATCGATATGGGAGAAGCGGATGATGGTGGCGTTTAACACGCCAAATTGGCTCATCAAAGCTCTTGCTATTGCCTCACCGGTCTCTCCGGTCGAGTCGGAAACTACATAAACCGTCCATTGTTCCACTACGTCCCTCCTCTTCTCTTAATCTCTGACAATATATTTCGGTATCAATAAGGTTTCGATGCAGGCATAGGCTGAATTTAACATCGCTAACCTATTGTTTTTAACCTTTTCATCGTCGACGAGTATCATCGTCTTATCCATGTATTGGTTGATAATCGGCATCCAATCGGCTAGGCCTTCTAGGGCATCCTTGTAATGATCAAGCTCGATGTCGTTAGCGATCTGCTTTGAGCGGTAGAGGGAATCGTACATCTCTGTATCTTCCTCTAGCAAGGCATCTTCATCAACTTCCGTCGAGGTAGCTTTCTCGGCCATGCTCTCGATACGAACGAAACTGGTAATCAGATCATTTCCATCTTCGGTGTCCAAATACTTCTGCACCGCTTTTGCCTTTCTGGCAAAGGCAAAGATATCTGAGCCTTCTGTAGCTAGGACAGCATCTACAACGTCGTAGCGGACGCCTTCTTCTCGCAGACGAACCTTTAGTCGGCCCAAGAAGAAGTCCCGGATCTTTTGAATCACTTCATCATAGTCGAAAACGAGGCCTTGTTGTTCCACGTAGAGCACAAGAGCATCTCGGAAAATTTCATCTAAGTTAACATTGATTTTATTGGCTCTCAGGAGGTCGATAACCGCGATGGCCGCCCGGCGTAGACCGAAGGGGTCTTGGGATCCGGTGACAGAGACATCGATGGCGAACAAACCTGCGAGGGTGTCGATCTTATCGGCTAAAGAAAGGATAGTGCCCGCAGAGGACTGCGGTAACTCAGCGCCTGAACTTCTAGGCATGTACTGTTCTTCAATCGCTTGGGCAACAATAGGATTTTCACCAGCTTTCCTAGCGTAAATCCGACCCATGGTACCTTCTAGTTCGGTGAACTCGATGACCATATTGGTGACGAGGTCTGCTTTAGATAATTCCGCAGCTCTGCCTAAATGCTCGATAGTATCGGCTCCACAGCTGATTCTCCTGCCAATTTGCTGGCTTAGGGAAACTAAGCGGTCCGTCTTGTCCTTCATGGTACCAAGCTCTTCGTGGTAAGTGAGGCCTTCTAACTTCTCAGCGTGCTCATCTAAGGTTTTACTTAAGTCTTGGTCGTAGAAGAATTTTGCATCTTCCAATCTTGGTACGAGAACTCGCTCATTACCCTGAACGACATTCTCAATCCCTTTATCATCACCGCTTCGGACGGAGAGGAAGTAAGGAAGGAGGGTCTTTTCATTAGGCTTAACGACCGGGAAGTATCTTTGGTGGTCCTTCATTGGGGTGATGATCACTTCTTGGGGAAGGTCCAGGTATTCCTCCGGAATCTTGCCCAGGAAGACAGTTGGATATTCAATGATATGGACGACTTCATCCATGAGGTCTTTGTCGACCATGGGCACGCCGCCGTTTTCTCTGGCTAGACGATTTAATCCCCTATTGATCATGTCCCGACGCTTCTTCTCGTCGACAATGACGAAGTTTTCTTCCAAGACCTCTTCATAGGAGTCGATAGTAGGAATTACAATTTCACTTTCGCCTAGGAAGCGGTGCCCCTTGGTCACATTGGACACGGGGATGTCTTCTAAGTCGAAGTCGAGAACTTCATCGTTATATAAGGAAACCAGCCAGCGGATGGGTCGCAAAAATTGGAGGTTCTTCCCTCCCCATCGCATGGACCTTGGATTTGAAATTTGGCGGATTGCCTCGGGGATGATCTCCGTTAAGGCGTCCGTTACCGAGATTTCTCCCTTTTTCACCTTGGCGAAGACGTACTCGTCCTTACCTTGAGTTTCGAAGTAGATATCCTCTTCGGTCAATCCTTTGCTTTTCATGAAGCCTTGAAGGGCCTTGCTTGGCCTTCCTTCTTCATCGTAAGCAATCTTTTTTGCAGGACCGCGAACAATCTCTTCCGTCGCTTGGTCAAGGGCTTGGATATCTTCTAGCCACATGGCAAAACGTCTAGGGGTGGATTCCAAACGGTAAGTTTCAGCCGCCAATCCCTTGTCCGCCAAAAGCTTCTCCGTATTATTTTTCAGTTGCTCTTTTGTTGAAGTAACGAAACGGGCAGGAAACTCCTCTACACCGATTTCAACTAAATACTTATTCATGCTGATCCTCTTCCTGAACTTTTTCTAGCAAGGGGAATCCGGCTTCCTCTCTCTTCGATAGGTGGATCTCCGAAACTAATCGGGCCATATCCCTAACCCGCTGAATGTAATGATTCCGCTCGGATACGGCGATAGCACCCCGGGCATCAAGTACATTAAAGGTATGGGAGCACTTGAGGACGTAGTCATACGCCGGGAAGACCAAATTCTCTTGAATTTGCCTTTGGGCTTCCTTCTCATAATCGTTAAAAGCCTCTTTCAAAAAGTCGACGTCCGCCGTCTCAAAAGAGTACTTGGAATTCTCATATTCTTGTTGCTGGAAGATGTCACCATAGGTGACATGCTCGTTCCACTTCAAATCATAGACGTTGTCCACGTTTTGAATGTACATGGCAATCCGCTCTAAGCCCATGGTGATTTCACCGGACTCCGGCGTTAAGCTGATACCGCCTACCTGCTGGAAGTAGGTAAATTGGGTGATCTCCATGCCATCCAACCACACTTCCCAACCGACTCCCCAAGCACCTAGAGTTGGAGCTTCCCAGTTGTCCTCGACAAAGCGAATGTCGTGAACCAAGGGGTCGATGCCAATAATCTCGAGACTCTTTAAGTAAATATCTTGAATATCTGCCGGACTGGGCTTTAGGATAATCTGTAACTGGTGATGCTGATATAACCGATTGGGGTTCTCGCCATAGCGGCCGTCAGCAGGTCTCCTGGAAGGCTCGACATAGACGACCCTCCAAGGTTCTGGGCCTAAGGCACGCAAAAAGGTATTGGGATTCATCGTTCCCGCACCGACTTCCACATCATAAGGTTCGAGAATGGTGCATCCCTGGCTTGCCCAATATTCTTTTAATTTTAAAATCATGTCTTGAAAGTACATAATCCCTCCAAACTATTTCCACCGCTGATTTTATCATAAAATCTTTAGCTCTTGTATCATTGCCGTTGATTTCGGTGGCTTGGATCCCGTGTGATACAAAAAGTAATTCGTACAAATCCGATTTAAGCGCTGCCAGTCCACATCTTCGTCGATGGCGACAATCTCGGCTAGCGGTAAACGAATAAAGCGGGCCATCTGCTCGTAATCCTTCACACTCAGCGTCACCGTCCCGCCCTTGTGGTGGTGATCGCAGACCATCCCACCCGCTTCCGTATCAAAGAAGCAGTGGGTAAAAGGCTCCCCGCATTCCGCGCACCTGGACAAGGTGGGCCTGAAGCCAAGAAAGCTTGCTGCCTTCAAGGTAAACCCAGCCATGACCTGAGCTAAGCGGTCCTGATCCGCTGCCTCCAGGGCAGCCAACACTGATTGCAAAAGATAGAAGAGGTCCTCTTCCCTATCCACAATAAGGACGCTGGAGATCAATTCCCCGGCATAGCTGGCACAGGTCAGGTGGGCTAAAGTCTTTCGTAGACCCAAATGAGCATCCTTGATCAGCCCGTCCTTGATGTACCACATGGACTTCCCAGGGATGAGGTTAAAGGAGGCCTCGACGAAACTTTGGGTCAGGTTCAAGTACTTACTCTTGTTCCGCCTCGCTCCCTTGGCCATAAAAGATAACCTACCCAACTCCAGGGTAAAGACATCGACGATTCTCGAAGAATCGCCGTAGTCATAAGTTTTTAGGACAATCCCCTTCACATTCTTTGTCTCTGCTGCCACGGCAATCCTCTATTCACGTCTTATTCGTAACCGAACCGCTTGACCTTCTTCTTTTGCTTCCGCCAATTCTTCTCGACCTTTACCCAAAGTTTGAGGTTTATCCTTGTATCCATAAATCGCTCAATCTCGAGGCGGGCTTGCTTGCCGATAAGGCCCAGCATTTTCCCACCTTTACCAATGACCATCCCCTTATGGGACTCCTTCTCGACAAAGATGGTTGCCTGCACATCCATCATCTTGCCGTTTTCTCGCATCTTCATGGCATCAACAGCAACATAAATTCCATGGGGGATCTCGTCGGACATATTGTTGAGGCACTTCTCCCGAATGATTTCGGATACGACGAACCGTTCTGACCGGTCGGTGATCATGTCATCTGGGAAATACATAGGCCCTTCGGGCAAGAGATTATATATTGCTTCCTTGAGCTGGTCGATGTTCTGCCCTTTCTTCGCGGACAGAGGAATGATGGAATGGAAGATGCCTAATCCCTCATAGGCTTCAATGAGCTTGTTCAAATAATCTTCAGCGGTCTGTCCCTCCCTTAGTTTAGGACGGTAAGACTCGCTGGGGCCCGCCTCTTCGTCTTCAGGCAAAGCGTCATAGAGACTATCAACTTTATTCAAGATGAGGATGATGGGGGTTTCCTTAAGCTTCTTCAATTCGTCAAGAATCTTGTGGTCCAAGGGTCCCATGGTTTTGCTGGTATCCGTGACAAAGAGGCAGATATCCACGCCGTCGAGGGCGTCTTTGGATACTTTGAGCATGGCCTCCCCTAATTCGTTTTTGGGAATCTGGACGCCAGGCGTATCTAAGAAGACCACTTGCATGCGGTCATCGGTATAAATCAGTTGGATGGTGTTTCTTGTCGTTTGGGGCTTGTTGGAGATGATGGAGATCTTTTCTCCGATCAATTCGTTGAGTAGGGTGGATTTCCCTACGTTAGGCCGGCCAATGACGCTACAATATCCGGAATGAAATGTCATAAGTTCTCTTTCTTTTTATAAGTGGAAGGCGTTCAAAATAAGGAAAACACCGGCGGTAATCACAATACCCAGGATGGCCCCGAGGATAATCTCCCCGACGGTATGGATCTTCCCTTCGTATCTGGATTGGGCAACGAGGACGGCCAAGGCGTAACTGATAAGGGCAATCGCCGTAGAGTGAATCAGGAAGGTGGCGAGCGTCGCCAAGCAGAAGGCCAAGGCAGCGTGTCCCGAAACTGACCCTCCTCGCAGCGGACTACCGTGCCCGCGATAAACCATAACTTTTAGGATGACGACCGCTATAAGTACCAGGGCAATTACGATAAAGGCGATATGGGACGGCTTATTCCGTATGCGGATGTAGACCGAATCGCTGAGACGGGCAATCTTGTCAAAGAAGATCAGGTAGCCCACGATGATGGCATTTACCGCCGTGAGTAGAACCGCTCCCGCAGCCGCATCCTTGGCTAACTTCACCTTAGGATGGTAGTTTTCTCCCACCAAGGCATCACAGAAATTCTCAATGGCGGTGTTGAAGGTCTCCGCCGCCAGCACCATGATGATGGAAATGGATAGGAGGGCAAATTCCGTTTTGGACATATTGAAAAAGAGGCTGGCAATCAAGACAACTACTGCCGCTAGCAAGTCAATCCGCATGTTTCGCTCAAACTTGGCTGTGCTAAGGACACCGTCAATCGCGTGATTAAAACTCTCATTCAGGCGGAGGTTTTTCTTGATCCGCTTGTTCCCCTCGGTTTCAGAAAAATACTCTTTCAGGGTCCAGTCCTTCTCTAAGGTTTCTTGCCACTTTTGATCTCTGGACGGCTCCGTTTCGGGGCTACTACCGTCGCCCCCACCACCCTCTCGAGTCTCGATCTTTTCCTCGGATTTAAAGACTCCAATCCCTTTCATTAACTCTTTCTCCCGATACCGCATCTCCTGCTTTTGGTCCTCCTCCATGTGGTCGTAACCAAGTAAGTGGAGGAAGGAGTGAATGCTGAGGTAGAGAATCTCCCTCCGGTCGCTGTGGCCCAATTCCTTGGCTTGTTCGCGGACTCTATCCATGCAAATGACGATGTCCCCCAATGGGATAGGTAGATCAATATCCTCGAAAAGCTCACTCTCCTCTTCATCTAAGGGAAAGCTGAGGACGTCGGTGACCGCATCGACACCCCGATAGTCCCGATTCAATTGCTGGATTTCTTGTGCCGTAACCAAAGAGAGGGAGACGTCATAGTCACCCTCAAGTCCTTCCTCTTTTGCGGCATAAGAAAGAGCCTGCTGGAGTTCTTCCAGCAGCTCGTCTTCTAGGGCGTCTTCCCTGTCTCTATTGTCTATAGCTAAGTTGATCATGGTCTACCTCAGCGGTTATTTTTCTTTCGGCGTATTTTTCTTTTCATACTTTTCAAAGGCATCGATGACCTGTTGAACCAGTGGGTGGCGGACGACGTCGGACCGGTTGAAGTAGCAGAACTCAACCCCATCGATATCTTTAAGAATCTTTTGAATCGTCTGTAAACCGGACTTCTTTCCGGCGGGCAAGTCGATCTGGGTGACGTCTCCAGTAATGACCGCCTTAGACCCGTAGCCCAGTCTGGTCAAAAACATCTTCATCTGAGCGGAGGTTGTGTTTTGGGCCTCGTCCAATACGATAAAGGAATTATCTAAGGTCCGTCCTCGCATGTAGGCAAGGGGGGCAACCTCAATCTGCCCTCTCTCCTTCAGCTTAAGGAAAGTGTCACCACCTAGAATCTCATAGATGGCATCGTAAAGGGGGCGCAGGTAGGGATCGATTTTTTCTTGTAAGTCACCAGGCAAGAAGCCTAGACTCTCGCCGGCTTCTACCGCAGGTCTAGTCAGGATAATCCGGTTGACTTCGTTGTTTTTGAAGGCACGGATGGCCATGGCCATCGCCAAATAGGTCTTTCCGGTTCCTGCCGGACCGATACCAAAGGTAAAGCCGTTCTTTGCAATGGCATCTACATACCGCTTCTGCCCCAAGGTCTTTGCGCGAATCGGCTTGCCAAAGACGGTCGAGACGATAACCTCGTTCATCAGCTTTCCGACGGGCAAGTCGGTTTCCTTGTTGGCCATCTCCACCAGATACTGCACTTCAGCAGGGCTGATAAAAGACTGGCGATTGATGACGGAGGACATTCCTTCGATGACTTTCTTAGCCGAGCGAACGTCGTAGTCTTCGCCGGTCACCGCCATGGCCCCATCCTCCAAACGAATGGTTACGTTTAGGCCGTCTTCAATCTTCTTTATGTTTTGGTCTAACTGACCGAACATCGCAGCGATTTCGTCACTGGTCCGTTTTTGATCTATCCAAGTCGTTTGTGTCATAGTACTCCTTTAGTTTTTTTCTTTTCTCTATTCTAACATACCCAAGAACCACCGTCATTCTAGGTAGTCCCTTCTTTCCAGACGAGATAAAAATCGACCAAGCCTGCCTAGACTTGGTCGATCTTTTTACTTTTTGTTTCCAAAGTTTCGTTTCTTAGCGCTTCGACTTTGGCTTGTTCAAAATCTCTGACCAGATGATGGCTTTAGCCACGTGCTGCCTTCGATTTGGACCGGTTGCCTCTCTGTGGATTTCCTTAACCAAGGCTTGCGTCTGGTTCATGCTCTTGATTGCCTCGGAGTCCACGCCGGACCGAACATTTACGATTTGCAGGTCCTTCCCGCTGGCCGCATCGAAGATTTCCTTATAGTAAAGTTCCTCGTCTCTGGCTTGCTCCTCCCGGCTCAACTGGGCGCTAAGGCTGCGGCCATTCGCTTCGGCCCTTCTCTTCATTGCCTCAAATTCCCGGGCACTTAGGCCATACGAGTTTCTCTCCTCATCCAATCCATCATTCTCTGGTCTGGTATTGGGCCTCATGTCCATGGACTGCTGCTGTTGAACAGTTTTCCAAGCAGCCTGGTCAGCCTGGGGATTGTTCATGCTCCCTTGCCATTCCTGATCGGCTGCTCTTCTTGTCCTCTTGTCCGCAAAGTCGTCTCGAACCCGCCTGTTGCGGTTGGGTTCTTGTTGGCCTCTTGGTTGGTAGCCATCCGTCGGCGGCGCCGATGGGGCCTGGTCCCGCCAAGACGGGGGTTGGCCTTGCTTATTCTGGTTTCTTTGGGCTTGTGCTTGCCTGTTCCGTAAAGCCTGACGCTCTTCGAAGGTCATCTGTGCACCCGCTGACCTCGTGTTCCTTCTAGGCGCCGGCCTATTCCTGTTATTAGTGCCTCGGGGGATCTCTTCGTTGATTACCTTCTCCAGATTGTTGAGCGCATCCGCGAGTTGGCCAAAGGCACTGCGTCTATTATTATCTTTTTTTGCCATGCCGCCTCCTTCTTCCCTGATGGATCCTCAACGAAAAGGCTTAGTTGGCGTCTTCGCTAGTATCTGTATTTGGTGATTCTCCGGAAACTGCCTGACGCATCTTCGTATCGGCGATGACATTTTCCATATTGTAGTAATCCATTACGCCTAGGCGACCATTCTCTAAAGCATCGGCTAAAGCCTTTGGTACGAGGGCTTCTGCCTCAACTACCTTAGCGCGTTGACGGCGGATTTCCGCAACCATCTCTTGCTCGGTAGCAACAGCTTGGGCACGGCGCTCCTCGGCTTTGGCTTGAGAAATGCGCTTGTCAGCTTCCGCTTGTTCTGTTTGAAGTTTCGCACCAACGTTACGGCCAACGTCAACATCGGCAATATCGATGGAAAGAATCTCAAAAGCTGTACCGGAATCTAAACCTTTATCCAATACGGTTTTGGAGATAGAGTCTGGGTTTTCTAATACATCGGCGTGGGCATTGGAAGAACCTACCGTTGTTACGATACCTTCACCAACACGGGCAATGATGGTCTCTTCACCCGCACCACCGACTAGACGTTCGATGTTGGCACGGACGGTTACTTTCGCTTTTGCACGAACTTCGATACCGTTCTTAGCTACTGCTGTGATCTCAGGAGTCTCAATTACCTTTGGATTTACAGAAACTTGAACTGCCTCGAATACGTTACGACCGGCTAGGTCGATAGCTGCTGCTTGCTTGAAACTAAGATCAATATTGGCACGTTGGGCTGCAATAAGGGCGTCAACGACAAGGTTAATGTTACCGCCTGCCAAGTAGTGGGCTTCCAGTTCGTTAATATTGAGGTCCAAGCCTGCTTTTGTTGCTTTGATTAAAGGGTTGATAATCTTTGCAGGTGCGACACGGCGCAGACGCATACCAACCAAATCGGAAATCTTGACCTTGACACCGGAGAAGTAGGCGGTGATCCACAGACCTACCGGTACGAAGGAGAAGAAGATGGACAGTAGAACGACGACGAGAATTATGGTAAAGATGACGCTGATATTACCTTCGAAAAAGTTAGGCATTTTTCCTCCTCACAAATATTTGTCCGTTACGGACGCGGATAATGACAACATTGGACGACTTAGGAATAAATTCTCCTTCACTCTGGACGTTGTAGCGGGTTCCATCGATATCAACTTCGCCTGTAGGACGAAGGCTAGTCAGCGCTACGCCTTCCTGACCGATCAAATCGGTGCGGTTGACATTGGCAACATAGCCATCTTCGGTGGATAAAGCAGACCGCAATACTGACTTGGAGAGCACTTTGGATTCGTAGCCGGACTTGACGAGCAGGGCTCCGATTACCGCAGCGATAGCTAGAGATGCCGCTAACTGTAGCGCTCCCTGTCCCGGGTCATTAGCACTGCCAACGATACCCATGGCAATACTGGCGATACCGGCTACCCCCACCGGACCAAAGCCCTCGATGGTGATTTCGATAAAGAGTAGGAGCGCACCCGCGATAAAGAATATGATCTCTACCCAAGATGAATCACCGATAGAATAGGAACCGACGAAGAAGAGGGTGAGGCTCGTTATGGCAACCAAGGTAGCAACACCATAGGTCGGGATGAAAAGTTCAACCACTACTGCAACGAAACCGATAACGAGAAGGATGGTTCTCACCCAAGGATTAGCAATAAAGTTCAGCCACTGGGGTGGTGCGTTTCCCGATGTCTGAGCGAAAGCTTCCTGGGGAATCAAGGTCACGAGCAGGAGTCCCAGAGCTAACATGGGCAAGATACGAGAACGTTTTGCCCTGTGGAACATCGATTGTAACATAGAACAATCTCCTTTCATTTGATGGGAACCTGATCATGTTTCAAGTGCCCTTAATGACGCTAGTGAATCAAGATAATAAAGAATAAAGTTAAGATAGAAAACCCGTATTATCTATAAAATATCATACCCGATAATTATGAACACTTTATGGAGTCACGCGGATTTAATAGAATCCCAATTTCTAACGTAAAAAATAGAAGGCTTACCCCAACATCGGTTGCGGTAAGCCTTCTTCTCATGCTAATCGTTAAACTATTTCTTGCGATTCTTACGACGAGCAGCTTCGGATTTTTTCTTCTTCTTTAGGCTCGGTTTTTCGTAATGTTCACGTTTTCTATATTCGGCAAGCACACCAGCGCGTGCACACTGTCTCTTGAAACGCTTTAGAGCACTATCAATAGATTCGTTCTCTCCAACGCGGATTTCTGTCAATCTTTTCACCCCCTCAATCAGGTCTCTAGAGGGATATTATAAACGAAAGACCAACCCTTTGCAAGTAATCTTTCCCCCTGCCCTCGTAACCAAAATATCGTTCTATTAATCAGTCCGTATCCAAAATCTTCAGTTCTCTGCCCGCTAGGACATGGAAATGTAGGTGGGGCACGGTTTGGAGGCCGTCTCTGCCCACATTGTTGACAACCCGGTAACCACTGTCGGCAAAACCGTCACGTTGGGCCACCTCGACGATGGCTTCAAAAATGTCTGTGACAATGGAGGCGTCCTCTGCCAAGTCGTTGGTCGACTCGTAGTGGTCCTTAGGAACAAAGAGGTAGTGAATCGGTGCCTTAGGGGACATGTCCTTGAAGGCAATCACTTTGTCATTCTCAAATACTTTATCCGTAGGGATATCTCCCGCGATAATCTTACAAAATACACAGTCTGTCATGGTGGCCACCTTTCTTATTCTATTATCAATTGAATCTCATTTAGTCGAAGTTCAGATCTTTTTTACCCTTCTTGAACCGGAAACTCAACAAGGAGCTTGTCCCCGTCCCGGCTGACAAAGGTTACCGGCAGAACCACGTTGACTTTGTTGGGATCATATTCTGCCTCCACCCGCAAGTAATTGCTGGTATAGCCGTACATAAGGCCATCATTGCCCTCTTCTTCTTCAAAGAGGACTTGGCCAGTCTGGCCGATGTGGGCGTCTAAAAATGCAAACCGCATCTCTTCTTCAATTTCACTAAGGCGCTGGGCTCTTTCTTTTTTCACTTGAGGGTCGACGGCGCCATCGAAGTCCGCCGCCGGTGTACCCTCCCTCGCGGAATAAGGGAAAATGTGAATCTTGGAAAACTGGACTTCTCGAACGAAGTCTGCTGTCTCTTGGAAGTTTTCTTCCGTCTCCCCGGGAAAACCGACGATGACATCCGTTGTGATGCCACAAGCCGGATAAAACTGGCGTATCAAATCCACCTTCTCTTTGAAGAGGGCGGTGTCGTATTTACGATTCATGGCCTGTAAAATTTGGTCAGACCCACTCTGCAAGGAAAGGTGGAAGTGGTCGCAAAACTGAGGAATTTGCTTGAGCCTTGCTAGTTTCTCCTCCGTTACCCAACGGGGTTCCATGCTGGATAGGCGGATGCGGTCTACGCCATCTATCTTGCTGATGGCTTCGATGACATCCAAGAGATCCAACTCGCCGCCTTGGTCTTTGCCGTAGGAGGCAACGTGGATACCCGTTAAGACGAACTCCTTGAAGCCCTTAGCTGCCAAGCGTTCCACTTCTTCGGCGATGGATGGAAGGGGCCTCGACGCGATGTGCCCTCTGGCATAAGGGATGATGCAGTAGGTGCAAAACATGTCGCAGCCTTCCTGGATCTTGATGGTTGCCCTTGTTTTGGCCAACTCGGTAGAAATTTCCAAGTCGTCAAAAGTCCTATCGTCTTCCAAGTCGTTGACCCTGATGATGGGGTCTCCCCCCTCTTGAACGGATTCAACCAGGTCGACCAACTTGGCTCGTCCCTTGGTGCCCAGGATGATATCCACATTTTCCAAGGCTTCGATCTCTTCGGGAGCAACTTGGGCGTAGCAGCCGACGACGGCGACTATGGCCCCCGGATTTTTCCTTTTTATTCTATTGATCTGCTGCCGGCTCTTGGCGTCCGACGCGGAGGTCACCGTGCAGGTGTTAACCACGTAGACATCGGTTTCTTCCTCGCTTTCAGCTTTCTCGTAGCCTCGTTGGAGGAAGAGTTCTTCCATCGCCTCCGTCTCATATTGATTGACTTTACAGCCTAAGGTTTTGAAGGCAAAGCGCTTCATGCCTCGTCCTTTCTAATCGCCCGGAGCATGGCCCACTCCTCTGAGATTCGCTCCTCAACAAGGGTAAAGCCGACTTCCTTCAGTTTGGCTTGAACTTCAGGTGATTTTTCCACCAGGATGCCGGATAAGATAAGCTGACCGCCCTTGTTTAGGTAGGTATCTACATTTTCCAGCATTTGAATAACAAGACCTGCCAACAAGTTAGCTACGATGAGATCATAAGGGCCATCCACTTGGCTCAACAAATCCGACTGGTAGACGGCAATGTTTACGCCATTGAGGTCGGCATTCCGCTTGGTCGCATCCAGTGCATCTTCGTCGATATCTACGGCTTCCACGGATATAGCCCCCTGCATCTTCGCATAGATGGACAAGATGCCTGACCCGCAGCCGATGTCAAGCAAGCTCTTGCCCGCCAAATCGATGTGCTCTATTTCTTCTAGACAGAGGATGGTCGTGTCATGACTGCCGGTTCCAAAGGCCATCCCCGGATCAATCCTTATCACGGTTCTATCCGTTTCGGGTTCGTCCATCCAAGCAGGTAAAACGAGGATCTTCTGCCCAATCTCGATGGGTTCGTAGTGCTTTTTCCACTCCTCATCCCAACCCTCGTTGTTGATGACGGCTTCGTCCAGGACTTCAATCTGCCCACCGTATTGTTCGTAGAAGTGGCGGCAGAGGTTGTCCATGGCCCTCGATCCCGACTGTTTATCCTCGAAGTAAACGTACTGGAGGGTGACATCGTCTTCAAGGAGCTCATTGTTTGCCTGCATCTGGGTTCGGAGGTCCTGGATATCCGCAAGTTCCCAACTTGGTGCCTGGGCTTGATAGGTATCCACGAGCTGAAGGTCGATAACCTCGCTCCCTATTGCAGGGGAGTTGGCGATCGACTCATTAACGTCTTCGTTCAATTCTCTGGGGTAGCGTAGGGTTAATCGAATATAATCCATTAATCAAAAATATCCTTTACTTTGTCAAAGAAGGACTTCTTAATTCCTTCTGGGCTCTCGCCCATGGTCTTACTGTAAGCGCGGAGAGCTTCCTGCTGTTCATCATTCAGGTGCTTTGGTACCTCCATGACGACATCGAATTTCAGGTTCCCTCTGCGTTTCGTGTGGACATTCGGGACACCCTCCCCCTTCATCGTAAACCGCTTACCTGGCTGGGTTCCGGCAGGGATTTCGAAGTCCTTCAGCCCCTCTAAAGTCGCCACCTGCACGGTGTCACCCAAGGCCGCTTGAGGGAAGCTGATCGGCAGTTCATAGTAAAGGTCATCTCCTTGGCGGGTAAAGATGTCAGATTTCTCCACCCGGAAGACGACGTAAAGGTCACCGTTTGGTCCACCATTCTTACCCTGATGGCCATGCCCCCTTATCGGCAAAATATTCCCATCATCGACACCCTCAGGAATCGAAATCTTCACTGACTTCCTCATGGAGTCGCGACCGCTACCGTGGCATTTATCACACGCCTCTTCGATCAGTTTGCCATTACCTTGGCAAGTTGGGCAGGTTGCATTTCTTACAAAACTCATGAAGCCGTTAACTGACCTTTGTTGAACTTCTCCGGTTCCATGGCATGTTGGACAAACCTCTGCCCGCTCACCATCGGCGGTTCCGTGGCCATGGCACTTAGAACACTCCACTTCCGTGGGCACCTGAATTGTTCGTTCGGCGCCAAAGACCGCTTCCTTAAAGGTAGCCACCAATTCAAAATGGATATCCTCGCCTTGCATCGGCGCATTGGGATTGGCCCTTCTTGCCCTTCCACCACCGCCGCCAAAAAGGTCGAAGATATCGAAGAGGTCGGCAAAGCCGCTCATATCGAAACCACCGGCGCCCATGCCGCCGTTCTCGAAAGCCGCAGCACCATAGGTATCATACTTTCTTCTCTTCTCGTCATCCGAAAGGATAGCGTAGGCCTCGCTGAGCTCTTTAAAGTGCTCGGCTGCCTCCTCGTCCCCCGGATTCAAGTCGGGGTGGTACTGCTTCGCCTTTTTTCGATAGGATTTCTTTATTTCAGTAACGGAGGCATTCGTGTCCACCTCCAACAACTCATACGGATTTTTCAAACAAGTCTCCTTTCAATCATCTCGTCGACTTTTTTCGCATACATCGTACTATTGTACTGTATTTCATCCAATAAGAAAAGGGCGCTTCCGCGCCCCTGTCCTAGTTATTTAGCTAAACACGCCGAATTAATTGTTATCGTCATCCTCGTCAACAACTTCGTAATCTGCATCGATCACATCGTCGTCGGCTCCAGTTGCTCCGCCTGGATTTTCAGCTCCGGCACCAGCGTCTTGGTAAAGCTTTTGAGAGATAGTATTTAATTCAGTTGTCAGTTCTTCCGTACGAGCCTTGATGTCGTCAACATTCTCTGATGTCATGACATCGCGAAGGTTCTTAATTTTCTCTTCGACTTGAGCCTTCTCGTCAGCGCTAACCTTGTCGCCAAGATCGTTTAGCGTTTGCTCGGTTTGGTAAGCCAGAGATTCCGCTTGGTTTCTCGCTTCGATCAGCTCTTTCTTTTTCTTATCTTCATCTGCGTATTGCTCGGCCTCTTGGACTCTGCGGTTGATTTCATCATCGCTCAAGTTCGTAGAAGAGGTGATAGTAATCTTTTGTTCCTTACCGGTTCCTTGATCCTTAGCGTTTACGTTTACGATACCGTTCGCATCGATGTCGAAGGTTACTTCGATTTGTGGGATACCACGGCGAGCTGCAGGGATACCCTCTAATTGGAAGCGGCCTAAGGTCGTATTATCTACAGCCATCTCACGCTCCCCTTGCAAGACGTGGATATCTACTGAAGTTTGGTTGTCAGCAGCTGTAGTGAAGGTTTGGCTCTTCTTCGTTGGGATTGTTGTATTTCTTGGAATAAGAACGGTAGTTACACCACCAAGCGTTTCCAAACCAAGAGATAGTGGCGTTACGTCAAGAAGCAATAAGTCCTTAACTTCTCCGGATAAGACACCACCCTGAATAGAAGCACCTAAAGCGACACACTCATCTGGGTTAATGTCCTTTTGAGGATCCTTACCGGTAATGCTCTTCACGGATGCTTGAACTGCTGGGATTCTCGTAGAACCACCAACAAGGAGAACCTTGTTTAATTCAGATGCGTCGATACCTGCATCAGAAAGCGCATCGCGTACAGGACCTTCTGTCTTCTTCACGAGTTCACTGGTTAACTCATCGAACTTCGCACGAGTTAAGTTCATGTCCAAGTGGACTGGTTGGCCATTCACCGCCGTAATGAAAGGAAGGCTGATGTTCGAAGTGGTTGTAGAAGAAAGTTCCTTCTTCGCCTTCTCTGCTGCATCCTTTAATCTTTGGTCACTGGTTGGGTCCTTGCGAAGGTCAACGCCATTTTCCTTCATGAATTCTTCTGCAATGTAGTCCATGATCAGATTATCAAAGTCGTCACCACCTAGGTGGTTGTTACCGCGAGTCGCCAATACTTCGAATACACCGTCGCCTACTTCAAGGATGGATACGTCGAACGTACCACCACCAAGGTCGTAGACCATAATCTTAGATTGTTCTGTTTCCTTATCTGCACCGTAAGCCAAAGCTGCTGCCGTTGGCTCGTTGATGATTCTCTTGACATCCAAGCCGGCGATCTTTCCGGCATCCTTCGTTGCTTGACGTTGAGCGTCAGTAAAGTAAGCAGGAACAGTAATAACCGCTTCCGTGATAGTTTCGCCAAGATAAGCTTCCGTATCTGCCTTCAGCTTTTGTAGAATCATTGCGGAAATCTCTTCCGGAGAATAGCTTTTACCGTCGATGTCTACCTTGTGGCTGGATCCCATCTCTCTCTTGATTGATGCGATTGTTCTCTCCGGGTTCATAATCGCTTGACGCTTAGCGGTCTCGCCGACCAAACGCTCGCCATCCTTAGTAAAAGCAACGATAGAAGGAGTTGTTCTATTACCCTCTGCATTCTCTACGATGGTTGCTTTACCACCCTCCATAACTGCTACTGCTGAGTTCGTTGTACCTAAGTCAATTCCTATAATTTTTCCCATATTATTCTGCCTCCATGTTTTAAGTTGTTTTGTCTATCTATCTTCTCATGGGCCATATTCATCCCATGCTCATTCTCTTCTCAATACGTTATTTCTATTTCGCTATTCCTACTTCGCTACTTTAACCATCGCGGGACGGATAACTTTCCCGTTTAGCATGTAGCCCTTCTGCAAGGTCTCTGTGATATGTCCCGATTCCACCGTATCACTGTCTTCCGACATGATCGCATTATGGCGGTTAGGATCAAAGGCTTCTCCATCAGATACTAATTCTTCTAGGCCGCTGGATTCCAAAGCCGTTAACAGTTGCTTGCGAATCAAGATCATGCCTTCAAAAAATGCATCATGTTCCTTCTCGCTGGCTAAGGCACGGTCAAAATTGTCCACCACATCCAAGACCTTAATCATCAAGGATTCATTGGCATATTGTACTGTGTTCTCTTTCTCCCTAGCCACCCTGTTCTGGTAGTTTTGGAAGTCTGCCTGTAGGCGAAGGACCTGGTTCTGTAGCATTTCTACTTCTTTGTTGATCTCTTGGTCAACCTCTGGTGCTTCTTCGTCCATATCGATGACTTCTTCTGCCTCGATCACTTCCTCGGCATCGATGACCTCATCGGCTTCGATTACTTCAGGTTCTTCCTCTGCAGGAATATCCTCAACTGGTGTTTCTTCTCGTTTTTCTTTGTTATCGTAATTTTTCTTTGCCATCTTCTCACCTCACTTTTTATCTATCTGACCATCATCTTGCTGCTATCGAGCCAATATATCGACCAATCATGGCGACATCAAATAGTACTTTTTGATACTGCATCCTCGTTGGACCGATAACGCCAATCTTTCCCTTAAAGCTATCAGATACTTGGAAAGGAGCGACGATGATGCTTGATTTGGAGAGGAAAGAAATGTTGCTCTCATCTCCGATATAAATCTCAATATCTTTATTTGTCTTATCACTTAAGAGGTCAACGAAATCATCACTATTGGTCAACTTTCCAATGAAAGCGGATGTTTCGTCCCATGTTCCGTAATCTTCAATCTCGTACAACCTGCTCAGCCCTTTGAAAGCTATGCTAGGCTCCAAACTTTCCCTTATCTGCTTTTGAATAATGGGAACCACTTCCGCTAATAGGTTGGTCTTCAAGCTTGATGAGCTGAAGAAGTAGGAGTGGAGCGCATTATCGATCAGGCTCAGCTCTTTGCCAACCAACAAACCTTGAAGAACTTCCTTCGCTCTTCGGATGCGGCCAGCATTGTAATTTCCCTTTAGATAAATTAGGTCTGTCTTCACCATCCGGCTGTGGTAAACCATAACCAGTAAAATCTCTTGGTCGGATACTTGAATCAGCTCCAAGCTTTCCAACTTATCATCAGACCTTGCCGGCAATAACGCAAAGGATGCGTAGTTGGTACTCTGAGCCAAAATCTCCAAAGCCGTGTCCATAATGTTCTTCAATTCACTGGACTGGTGGAGCAAACTCTTGTCGACTAAGGCCGGTATCTTCGGTAAAGTGATTCCTTGACTCTGAATCTCATCAACGTACCAGCGGTAAGCCTGAGGCGATGGAATTCTCCCAGAAGAGGTGTGGGCTTTCATCAAATAACCGAGGTGCTCTAAATCACTCATTTCATTTCTAATTGTTGCTGCTGATATCTTCAAATCGTAGTCCCTCTGCAGAGACCTGGATCCAATCGGTTCAGCGGAATTGATATATGAGCGCAAGACTGCGCCAAGTATGAAATTCTTTCTATCGTCCATCTTGCCCTCCTTTTACTTTATTATCACTCTGTCTCCTTGAGTGCTAATATTAGTTTAAAGGTTGGAGCTCGCTTTGTCAAGGGGAACTTTTATTTATTTTTATAGCCCTAATAAAGATTCAATATCTTGCCGGTGCAATCATACATTTTGCCTGTTTCTTAGATTTTGTACTATTCAAACCCAATTCTATAAAACATTTTTTGCTTTTCTTCAAATATGTATGAGGCAAAATTGTTGTGCCTAATACATTAATTCACTTTTGCCAAAAATGCATTATCCAAGATTATTTTCTATAATGCATTTTTACATAATCTGTAATTATGTATTA
>CAYMYX010000010.1:38424-44195 GCA_964394795.1 uncultured Peptoniphilaceae bacterium | reverse complement strand
TACCGGCGATAGAAGCGTATTCACTATCTTCTTTTTATTGTAGTTTTCTCTCTATTTGATTCTTTCAACTCCGACAGCTACTTATGCAAAGAGCAGTGAACGGACGGAATATGAACTAATGCGACAAGTAATATTAACGCAATTAGAAGAACAAGGTGGAATGAGATTTCTACCTATTTATGAAGATTGACTAAAAGAGAATTTCTTAAAGGTAAATGGTTTAACGTCCATACTGTCCACTTCGAGTAAATCGGAAAATTTCAAGCGACGAACGGTAATCTCGAAGATTAGGATAAAATGACATTTTTGCTGATCTAAGTTGAAACCACAATATTAATAATGAGAAACTCTTGAATTTTAGAGCCAGCTAGGATGTACTTAAACCGAAAAAGGACCCGGCAATTGCCAGGTCCTTTTTGCTTGCTGATCAGATTCCAAGAATACCGAGAGCTACAGCGAGTATATAACTACGAGTGAATTGGGGGCTAGTTCAGAATATTTTAGTCATTCCATAATGAGCCTCATTATTCTTCGATTTTGTTTAAGTTTATATCTGCTTCCGTGTTGACATGGATCGTTTGATAGTCATTATAGTAGACCATGCCCGGCTTTGCCCCTTTGGCTTTGTATACATTTTTCTTCAGGGTGTAGTCAATGTCCACATAGGGTTCGGTCTTATTGGAGGAATATTGAGCTGCCACCAAAGCTGCAGCCTCGATATCTTCACGTTGGACTTCCTTGCCTTCCGTCTTGAGGATGACGTGGGCACCGGGAATCGTCTTCGCATGGAAGAAATAGTCGTCTTTGTTCGCTACCTTTAAGCTGAGTTCGTCGTTTTGGAAATTATTCCTACCGACATAAATGGTAAAGCCATTGGGCGATAAATAGCGGTAGGGTTTCGAGGCCTCTTCCTGTCGCTTTTTTTTCTTCGCTGACTTTTGTTTGATGATGCCCGATGCGCTGAGCTCATCCCTAATCTCTTCCAGGAGAGGGTTGGCGTCCGCGTCTTGAATAGTTAAGGCCAATTGATGAAGGTAGAGTATCTCTTGATCTAAGCGTGGAATGCTCTTGCTTAGCAAGTTGTTAGCCGTCTTTAATTTCGAGTATTTATGGTACTTGGCATTGGCGTTATCCCAGGCGGATTTTTTCGGATCCAAAGGAATGGTTCGACTTTCATTCTCGTGGTAGAAGTCAAGGACTGTGACTTCCTTAGCTCCTTTCTCCACCATATGAATATTGGAGGAGAGTAGGTCGGCTTCTTCTTTAAGTGATTCCCGAGTCAGGGTTGCATCAAAGTCTTTTTGTAGCTCCCGCCTCTTTCTTTCCTGCTTGTCGATATAGTCCCCAAGGACGGTCATCAGGTAGTCCTTCTTTTGACCTATCTGGTCGTCTCGATGACTTAGGGTGCTGGCCTCGTCGATAAGGTCGCTGAAGGAAGAACCGGTCTTCGCCTCTTCGTTTAAGTGGGTGAGGGGAAGGGGATAATACTCTACCTTCGGTTTTGAATAGAGGACAGGCTCGTAGTCGTTGCTTCTAATGCGTCCGACAAGTTCGTGGAAGTGATGATTGAGTCTTTGGATTTCGTCCCGGTCTAATTGGTGACTTCTCTTTGTCGGATCCACATCACTTCTGGCGCAGATTTCTCGTCCAATTACCGGAGAGAATCCGGTCAGTTCCTGATAGAAAATCTTGGAAATGGCGGCTGTTGATTCACCGATTAGGGTTTCCATATCGATATCTTCCTCCAACACATTCTGCTTATCGGAAGGGAAAATCTCATAGGTCTTTCCTGGATAGATTTGCCGAACTCGACTCATGTCATGGGAGACCCGTTGGATGGCGTCAAGCACTTTCTTGTTTTCATCTAAGAGGATGATGTTGGAGTGCTTGCCCATGATTTCGACGATCAGGTACTTTTCAACCTGGTCGCCCAATTCATTGTGGGTTTTAAAGGTGAAGCAAACGGTCCTATCCAAAGTCACTTGGTCGATTGATTCCAAGCGGGCTTGGCCGATATGCTTCCTGAGTAGCATGACGAAATTGGGTGGCGTTTGAGGATTGGTATATTTTTGATTGCTCAAGTGAAATCTCGCCGTAGAGGAATCCGCGGAGAGGTAAAGTTGCTGGTTGGTTTTATTGGCATAAATTTGCAGGGTCAGTTGTTTGGGTCCAATCTGATTGATTTTCTTGATTGCCCCGCCTTCAAGTGACTGTTTTAATTCATGGATTATTGCTCGGGTGGTGATGCCATCAAATGTCATGTGGCCTCCTTAATTAGCTAGGTTCTGAAACGTAGACTCTATTATAACACAGGGAGGGCTGGGCAAATCATGCTATAATAGTACGACTGGATTTTTGTGAAGACTTCAAGAGGAGGGAAGAATGACGAAGATAATCGGGATTGCTGGGGGAACAGCATCGGGAAAGACGAGTATATTGCAAAAGTTAGCACATGAGTTGCGCGATAAGGCCCAAGTCATCTACATGGATTCTTACTACTACCCCTATAGCGATATTCCCTTTGAAGACCGTCTGGAACTGAACTATGACCACCCGAATGCTTTTGATATTGACTTATTGGTCGACCACCTAAAGAAGCTGAAAGAGGGGCAGGCCATCGACATGCCAATCTATGATTATGTCAATTATACAAGGTCAGAGGAAACGAAAAGAATCGAACCTAGGGAGGTCATCCTCATCGAAGGTCTCTTCGTTCTTTATTATGAAGACTTACAACCTCTACTTGATTTGAAAGTTTATGTCCAGGCTGATCCCGATATTCGCCTCATTCGTAGAATTCGCCGTGATCAAATCGAAAGAGGAAGAAGTTTGGAATCTATCCTCAACCAATACAGCAACACCATTAAGCCGATGCATGAGGCTTTTGTTGCGCCTACGAAGAAGGCGGCCAACATTATCATCCCCAGAGGAATTGAAAACCGAAAAGGGGTCAATATCTTAATCAATCATGTAAAGAATGAATTAGAGTCATAGGATATTACATTTATGTAATATTCTTTTGTCTTTATAGGTAAGCTTCGTTATTATTGACATGGAGGTACTTATGATATTTTCAATGACAGGATTCGGCAAGGCTAAGCGAGAGGATGAGAACTGGAGGATTGATTGCGAGGTCAAAACGGTGAACAACCGTTATTTAGATTTACGCATCAAATCGCCTGCTCTGGTCTCCTCATTAGACAACGATATACAAGAGTTAGCAAAGAAGTACTTTCAACGAGGGAGGGTGGAAATTATCATTGCCATCCAAGCTTTACAATCAGTAAAATCCATCCGCTTTGATGGAGACCTCTTTAAGGAAGTGTTGGATGAATTCCATGCCTTGAAGGAGAAAACATCTTTTACTGGTAACTTTTCTTTTGACCATTTTCTCCAAATGGAAGGTGCTGTTATTTACGAGAAGGATGACCTGGATGAAGAAGCGCTTTGGTTACTCATGGAAAATGTATTGGAAGAAGCGTTCGGCCAGGTCAACGACCTAAGAGAAAAGGAAGGCGCTAAGTTAGGGACTGATCTGCTCGAAAAACTTATAGACATGACAGCTCTCTTGAGACAAATTGAAGACCGAGGCCCTGATCTGGTTAAGTCGGAGCATGAGCGGTTGACCGATAAGGTTAACGCCCTTTTGGAGGGCAAGGTCGAGTTAGATGAAGCGGTCCTTGCTACGGAGATAGCTGTGCTAGCTCAAAAACTGGATACTGATGAGGAAGTTGTTCGCTTGAAGAGTCATATTGGAGCCTTTGAGGATACCTTAAAAACGGATAAACCTATGGGAAAAACCCTTGACTTTATGATTCAAGAAATGAATAGAGAAGTGAATACCATTGGATCAAAGTCCAATGATTTCGATATCCGTAAAACTTGTGTTGATTTAAAGAGCATTATTGAACAGATGCGTGAGCAAGTTCAAAATATAGAGTAGTTTGGGGAGGGTGTGAATTGAGACGACATGGCCATCTAATCATTATCTCCGGGCCTTCGGGCGTGGGCAAAGGGACGGTTTGCGCAGAGCTTATGCGTATCCGACCAGATTTAACGCTGAGTATCTCAGCAACGACAAGACCTAAGCGGTCTTACGAAGCCGACGGGGAGAATTACTATTTTTTCAGTGAAGAAGAGTTTAATAATTTGATCGAAGAAGGAGAGCTCTTGGAGTTCGCTGAGGTCCACGGAAACTATTACGGAACGCCTAAGCAATTCGTAGTTGACAAAATCAATGAAGGTCACGACGTTATCCTTGAAATAGACGTTCAGGGGGCCATGCAAGTTAAGCAAAACATCGACTTCGGTGTCTTCATTTTCCTGTTGCCACCAAAGGTAATCGATCTGGAAGCTCGTATTCGCCATCGCAACACGGAGACAGAAGACAATATCAAAGTACGCTTGCAAAATGCCGAACACGAGATTTCCATGCTCCACGACTATGACTATGCCGTTGTTAACGATAATGTCGAAGAATGTGCGGAGACTATATCCAAGATAATAGACGCTGAGAATCAACGTATTGATAGCGACTTAATGAATAAATACTGGAGGGAATTTAATGATTAATCCATCATTTAAGGAATTAGCCGAGATTAGCGCAAGCCGTTATGAGGTTTGTGTCATGGTCATGAAGCGAGCTCGGTTACTGACCGATGGCTCGAAGCCAAAGATTAAGACCAAAGCAAAGAAGCCTGTTACTGTCGCTCTAGACGAGATTATGGCCGGAGAAGTAAAGAAGGATCATTCTGTATTCGACGAAATCCGCCAAGGCATCTATAAAGAAGAAGAGACCACAGACTTTGAAGAGTTCGACGTAGACAGTGCCGATGAGATGGTCGAAGGCGAAGTGTACGAAGATGCTGAGGACCTAGAAGAAGAAATCGAGGACTAAGATGAAGACGCTTCAAGGGAAAAGGGTACTGCTGGGTGTTTCCGGCGGGATTGCCATATATAAAAGTTTAAGTCTACTTTCCCTTTTGAATAAGCAAGGGGCAGAGACGGAAGTTATTATGACGGAGGGAGCAAAAGAATTTGTTACCCCCATGACTTTTCAGACGATGTCCAAGCACCGCGTCTTTGACTCCATCTTTTCTGAAGAAGATGGCTTTATTCCACATATTGATTTAACCAGAAGAAATGATGTCTTCCTGATTGCTCCGGCAACTGCAAATATCATTTCCAAAATAGCCAATGGGTTAGCAGATGATCTTTTGTCGTCGGCAGCTTTAGCGAGCAACATACCTATCATCATTTCTCCGGCTATGAATGTTTATATGTACAACAATCCGGCTACCCAGGCTAATCTTCAAACTTTGAAAGACAGAGGGTTCCATATTATCGAACCGGGATCCGGTTGGTTGGCTTGCAACGAAATTGGTGCAGGCAGAATGCCTGAGGCTATCGAGCTAGCCGATATTTTGGATTCCTTCTTCAATGATAAAGACCTGGAAGGAAAGAAGATAATCGTTACCGGTGGAGCGACCAGAGAGCGAATTGATCCCGTCCGTTTCCTAACCAACGATTCGAGTGGCAAGCAGGGACTTGCTTTGGCTCGGCGCGCCCAAAAGAGGGGAGCGGAAGTGCTCTTTTTGCATGGCCATATAAGCGTTGACATTCCTGAAAATATAACTAGCGTGCAGGTTGATACAACGGAAGAACTTCTAGCTGCAGTAAAGAAATATCTGCCCGATTATCATACCTTGATTATGGCAGCAGCCCCCAGCGATTATAAGCCAGTTGAAGAAGCAGATCAAAAATTGAAGAAA
>CAYMYX010000010.1:26777-38414 GCA_964394795.1 uncultured Peptoniphilaceae bacterium | reverse complement strand
AAACAGGGAGCCAGTGGGTTGACCATAGAACTCACACAAACCCCCGATATTCTAAAAGAAGTTGCTAAAATTCGTAAAGAAAATCAAACAATAATTGGTTTTGCAGCAGAAACCGAGAAACTTTTAGAGAACGGCTTACGTAAACTACAAGAGAAGGACCTTGATTTTATTGTCTGCAACGATGTGAGCCAAGCCGGATCGGGTTTCAACAGTGACACCAATACGATCACCATCCTAGGCGAGAATCACCAAGAGGATTTCCCCTCCATGGACAAAGAAGATGTCGCTGATAAGATTCTGGACCTTCTCCGATGAAGAGATTCGCTGACATCGTCGTATCAACCGGCACTCGGATGACGGACATGCGGTTTACTTACCGTATTCCCGACCAACTGGTAGATGAAATCCAGGTGGGGTCTTCAGTGTATGTACCATTTGGCCGGGGCAATCGTAAAACGCCTGGCTTGGTATTAGCGATCCATGAGCATCAGGATGATTTACCCGAAGTCAAAGATATCGATTCTGTAGTGACCGGAGCGGAAGTCCTATCCGAAGAAAGCATCCTCCTCGCCCAATTTATGGTCGATGAGTACTTAGCGGATTACACGTCGGCCTTGGCGACGGTTATGGCCCCAGGAAGCTTGAATGCTATTAAACCCCTGATGCGCAGTTACTATCAAGTGACGGAGGCTGGTTTATCGGCCGAACTTCGCTCAACAGCCATTCGACAAAAGACAGTCCTTGATATCTTGAAAGAAAAAGGGGAGCTGGAACAGAGGGAACTGCTGGCCCTAAGCCAGGCCTCAACGGCAACGCTGAAATCCCTACTCAATAAAGGGTGGATCGTCGAGAAACAACAGAGGGAATACCGAAGAAAAGTTGAAGAGATTCCTGATTACAAAAAGAAAACGCTGAACCCAGATCAACAAGCCATCGTTGATGTAATCAACAAAGAGGCTGCGCCATATTTAATCTGTGGCGTCACAGGATCCGGAAAGACGGAGATCTATTTACAATTGGTGGAGAAAACCTTAAGGGAAGGTAGGGAGGCAATAGTTTTGGTTCCCGAAATCTCCTTGACTCCCCAGACGATTGCCCGCTTTCAGGGACGGTTTGGCGAGCAGGTAGCTATACTTCACTCGAGACTGACCATAAACCAACGTTACGAAGAGTGGCAGAAGATATACCGAGGGGAAGTTGCCATTGCCATAGGTGCCAGATCAGCCATCTTTGCACCTTTCACCAATCTTGGCCTTATCATCATCGATGAGGAACATGAGCAAAGTTATCTCAGCGACAAAAGTCCGAAATATAGGACCCATGAAATCGCTGAGTTTCGCCGAGCATACCATGGAGGAACGTTGGTTTTAGGTTCAGCAACACCATCAGTGGAGAGTCTTTACCAAGTAGATCAAGGCAACATCCGCCGTTTCGACTTAAAAGAACGGGCGAACAAACTTCCTTTACCAAAGAACCATGTCATCGACATGAGAGAAGAATTGAAGGCTAATAACCGGTCCATGTTTTCCAGAGCGCTGATGACCGCCATGGAACAGGCACTATCCCAAAAGGAACAGATTATCCTCTTCCTTAATAAGAGGGGGCACACCTCCTTTGTCTTCTGCCGGAAGTGCGGCTACGTCCACCGGTGTGAAGCATGCGACGTCGCTATGACATATCATAAGCATCGAAACAAATTAATCTGCCACTACTGCGGTCGCGAGAAGCATTATACAAATACCTGTCCTTCTTGTGGAAGCAAGGCAATAAAAGAGTTTGGTGCCGGAACGGAAGCCTTAGAGGAAGAAGTTCGAAAGGTTTTTCCGGATAAAAGAATAGTTAGAGCAGATGCGGACACTATGCGTGCTAAGGGCGCTTATAGTAAGGTCTACCATGGCATGATGAATGGTGATATCGACATTCTCCTAGGAACCCAAATGATCGCCAAAGGTTTTGATTTTCCCCAAGTCACCGTGGTAGGCATTATCGCCGCTGACATTACTTTGAACTTACCGGATCTGAGAGCTTGCGAACGCAGTTTCCAACTGGTCACTCAAGTGGCCGGACGCGCTGGCCGCGGCGACAAGGAAGGTAACGTCTATATCCAAACCTATAAGCCGGACCATTATGCCATAGAGGCAGCGGTGGACCACGACGTGGACTCCTTTTATGACAAAGAGCTAGCGCTGAGGGAAGAGAACTTCTATCCACCCATCAACCAGGAACTCCATATTGGCATCCAAGGGCCGGATAGGCAAGCCTGTTTTCAAAAGGGGAAAGAAATTCGGCAGTTTATTGAAACGTATTTTGGAAGCAAGGAAGTGAAAATACGGCTGGATGGCCCAAGTCCGGCAGTCATTGAACGCATAAACAGAAAGTATCGATTCGGCATCCTGATTCGCACACTAGAACGAAAAGAGCTTCAGGATTTAGGGCGAGAGATTTTGCAAAATTTCCCCACGAGTCGTGAATTGAATATCATTGTGAGTTTAAATCCCTCCAACATCTATTAAAGATGGGAGGAAGTTAGTGAGGAGTAGGAATGGCAATACGTCAGATACGAATCGAGGGAGACCCTCTATTACGAAAAAAATCCCGTCCAGTGAAAGAGGTGGACGCGCGTATAAAGGCACTTTTAGATGATATGTTGGAGACCATGTACGATGACAACGGCGTAGGTTTGGCAGCGCCTCAAATCGGCATCTTGCGTCGTTTAATTGTTTTGGACGTAGGGCAGGGCCCCATGAAGTTAGTCAATCCAGAAATTATCAAAGAATCGGAAGAAACCCAACTAGATGTAGAAGGTTGCTTGTCGGTACCTAATCTCAACGGTACAGTAGTTCGTCCTCAAACCATTCGAGTCCGTTACCTTGATGAAAACGGAGAAAACAAGCTCGTGGAAGCATCGGGACTTTTTGCCCGTTGCATTTACCACGAGATTGATCACTTGGATGGAATCCTCTTCCGTGATCGCATTGAGATGATTATCGACATGGAAAATCCAACCGAGGAAATGTTGGACTACCTCAAGGAAAACAACCTCCTGGATGAGGAAGACGAGGAGACAGAACTCGCTCAGGACGATCCCGAAACAGAAGAAGATTTAGACGAAGAAATCGAAGTGAAGGAACTGTAGATAAGATGGAAGGAGCTAGCAATGCTCAATATTGTATATTTAGGAACGCCTGGCTTTGCTGTACCCGCCCTTCAAGCATTAATCGATGCCGAGGATGTCAATATCCCTTTGGTTATCTCTCAGCCGGACCGGAAGCGGTCGAGAAACAAGTGGTCGGCTACGCCTGTAAAAGAGTTAGCACTCAAGCATGACATTCCTGTGATCACACCGGAGAAAATCAACCGTCAAGCTACCATTGATCAATTAGTTGAAATCAATCCTGACTTTTTGGTCGTTATCGCTTACGGGCAAATTATCGGCAAAAGGATACTGGATGCCTTCCCGGATCGAATCATCAACATTCATGGCAGTCTGCTGCCTGAATATCGGGGGGCTGCCCCTATGCAGAGGGCGCTCTTGGACGGGAAGGACGAGACAGGTGTTACCTCCATGCTGATTCGCCAAGAAATGGATGCCGGACCTATGCTGGCCACTGCTAAGGTCAAAATCCAAGACGACGATGATATGGACAGCCTAAGTAACAAACTAGCTTATCTTGGCGCTGACTTGCTCTTAGAAACCTTACGAAACTTCGACGATCTGAATGCAAATCGAAAAGAACAGGATCCTGAACTCGTCACCTACGCGGCGAAAATCTCAAAAGAAGATGGCTATTTGGACTTTAATAATGAAGGTCGCGTCCTGATCGACCAAGTAAGGACCCTAAAGGATAGCCCCGGGGTGAAGTTTCGCCTTAATGGCGTGGACTACAAGGTGCATGCTGCTCATCTTGAGAAACGAAAAGACGGCTTTCCGAACGGAACCCTTTGGAAGAGCGAAGGCGGCTTAGCAATCAATGCGAAGGATAGCAGCTTCGTCATTGATAGCATTCAAGCACCGAATAAGAAGGCAATGGCCACCCAAGACTTCCTACGAGGCAATTCCTTAGAGCTTGATAGTCTCGCTGAACAACCGGAGTAATTATGACTAAAGGTAATGAAACAAGAGATATCGCAATAAGAGTCCTCTTGGCCATTGAGAAAGGTGAAGCCTTCTCCAGTCAAATGATTAACAAGGCGATTGGAGAAAGCAAGCAAAGTATAGATGATAGAGACCAAAGATTTCTTAGGGAATTGGTTTACGGCGTATTAGAAAATAAGCTTTATTTGAGCTATCTTATCAACCAAGTCGCCAACAGAAAGATAGAAAAACTAAAGAGACCGGTACGACAGATTCTCTTGTTGGCCAGTTACGAACTCTTTTTCCTATCAACCGCGGACCATGCAGCGGTAAATGAATACGTCAACCTCTGCAAGAAGTATGATTTTCATGCTAAAGGCTTTGTCAATGCAGTCATCAGAAATCTCCTTAGACAAAAAGATGAAATTACGAAATTAGATAACCTATCGCCAAGGGAACAAATATCCGTACGCTACTCCCATCCACACTGGATGTTGGCATTGATGTCATCATACTTTGACGAAAATACGGCCTATGAGATTGCCAAGAAAAACAATCTCCCTCCACCCTTATCCTTATTTGTGAATCCAAGCAAGATAAGTAGAGAAGACGCGGTGGTAAGCCTAAGAGACCAGGGAATTATCAATCCTCGACTAAGTGACATTAATAATCATGCGATTCTCTGCGATGGTGGTCCTGTTACGAAAAGCGACCTGTTTAAAAACGGTCTGATAACGATTCAGTCACAACCCAGCATAAAAACTGCGGAAGTAGCAATCGAGGGAGTGAATGAGGGCGCAAAGATACTGGACTTATGTGCGGCGCCCGGGTCAAAGACAATCGCCATGGCCACCCTATCTCCAACCAGTTCCTTAGTCGCAAACGACTTGTCCCCCTATAAAACGGATAGGATAAAGGAAAATATCAGTCGTTTTGGCTTAAGCAATATCGAGACATCGGTACAGGATGCCGGCGATTTCAATCAGGAGTGGGTTGATGCCTTTGATGTGGTTCTAGTCGACGCCCCTTGCAGCGGCTTGGGCCTCTTGCGAAAGAAACCGGATATCCGGTGGAATCGTAGGGAAGAAGACTTACCTAGCCTTGCGTGCTTGCAAGAGAAAATTGTCGATAATGCCATGTCCTATGTCAAAGCAGGTGGGCGGTTAGTCTATTCTACTTGCACCTATGGTGAGTTAGAAAATGAAAACATAGCGGAAAGAATCAACCAGCGAACTGACTTTCAACAAGAAGAGATTGATGGCGAAGAAGCTATTCATTTCCATCCTCTCCTCGAAGACAGCGATGGCTTTTTCATCAGCCGCTTTAAGAAAATATAAAATTATTGTAAGCGAATTTTACAGAAGGGAGGCTTACATGAATAGAAATTTAAATGGAATGTATCTGAACGAGCTTGAGGAAGTCATTGTAGCGGTCGGAGAAAAGAAGTTTCGTGCTAAGCAGCTCTTCCATCACTTTCATGTCGAACAGGGTAGAGACATTGACCAAATCCAAGTTTTACCAAAGGCTCTACGAGAAAAACTAAATGATTATCCGGTTAGTGAGGCAACCATCGCCCACATGCTTCAATCAAAGGATGGATCGAAGAAGTATTTGCTAGCCTTGGATGACGGCAACATCATCGAAACCGTCTTCATGTCCTACGAAGATCGGAACACCCTGTGTGTTTCGAGTCAGGTCGGGTGTCTGATGGGATGCAAATTCTGTGCTTCTACAAAAGCTAATTTTGTTCGAGACTTGCAGGCAGCTGAAATTCTAAATCAAGTCTACGAAGTGGAGAAAGATACGGGCGCTAGAATAGATAACATCGTCCTGATGGGGATCGGAGAACCTTTGGATAATATGGAGGAAGTTCTTCGCTTTATCCGTTTGGTTACGGATCCGAAAGGCAAGAACCTGAGCATGAGGTCGATCACTTTATCCACCAGTGGCTTAGTTCCCAATATTTATCGTTTAGCCGATGAAGGATTAAGCATTAATTTGGCGATTTCTTTACACGCCACCTCAGATAAGAAAAGGCAAGAGACGATGCCTGTCGCGAAGAAGTATTCTATACAAGAAATATTGGACGCTTGCCAATACTACTTTGAAAAGACTGGTCGAAGGGTTAGTTATGAGTATGTATTGATCGAAGGCGTCAACGATAGGAAGGAAGATTTGGACTGGATGATTGCAAACCTCCAAGGACCGGAGAGCCATGTCAACATCATTCCACTTAACGAGATAGCTGAATACGATGGCAAGGCAGCTGATTTCCAAGCCTTACGAACCTTCCAGGAAAAATTGACAAAGAATCATGTCAGTGCCACTATTAGAAACAAAAGAGGAGCAGACATTGATGGAGCATGCGGACAACTTCGCATCAATTACGAGGAAAGAGTAGAGGAACGAGGATGAACACGTATTCTATTACTGATGTAGGTATAGAGAGGGATCACAACGAGGACCACTATGCCAATTACTTCCATACTCATTTCACTTTTCTCGTTATTGCCGATGGGATGGGGGGACACGCAGCTGGCGAAGTTGCATCAAGTCTGGCCGCCAACACCATCAGAGATTATATCATTGAAAATAAGGCAAGGACGGACTACGAAAGGCTTTTAAAAGAAGCTTTTGAAAAGGCAAACGAAGTGGTCTATTCGGAAGCAAATAAAGAACAGGACTACAAGAGTATGGGCACAACATCGGTTGCAGCTATCATCTTGGGAGATAAGGTGATTATCGCCAATGTCGGCGACAGTCGCTGCTACTTGTGGAGAGACGGGGAGATGACCCAATTAACTCATGATCACTCCCTGGTCGCCGATCTGATTCGTAAAGGCTTGCTCACGGAAGAAGACGCTAAAACCCATCCTGAACGAAGTGCTGTGACGAGGGCCATTGGCTCAGCAGAAACAGTAGAAGTGGATATTATCACGGAGAAGATTCAAGCTAAAGACAAGATTCTCCTGTGTTCGGATGGTTTGACCACCATGTTGGAAGACGAAGAGATTGCCGCAGTAGTTACAAGCGGTGGTTCAAGTAAAATCGAGAGTGAAAAGTTGATTGCATTAGCTAACGAAGCAGGTGGATACGATAATATTACCATCACTTTGTTTGAGGTAGAGGTATAGCTATGGAACAGACATTATTAAGCGGACGCTACTTACTTTTGAGAAGGATAGGAATCGGCGGGATGGCCTACGTTTACGAAGCCGAGGATACCCTTCTGCGTCGTAAAGTAGCCGTTAAAGTCCTCAAGCAACAGTTTTTAGAGGATGAGGAATTCGTCCAGAAATTTGAAAACGAAGCTCAATCTGCTGCTTCATTGGAACACCCCAATGTTGTGAACATTTATGACGTTGGTCAGCACGAAACCAATGGTCAAGTCCAACATTATATCGTCATGGAGTTGGTCAATGGGACAACCTTAAAAGAGCACATTGATGAAAAGGGGCCACTTAACGACAGTGATATTGCACGGTTTTCTACTCAGATTGCCACTGCCCTCAGCGTTGCCCACCACCATAACATCATTCACAGGGATATTAAGCCTGCCAATATTCTGCTAACGGCTGATGACCAAGTGAAAGTAACTGACTTTGGTATTGCAAGAATTTCAACGACGGCTACGATTACCTACACCAATTCGATCCTTGGGACTATCCACTACATTTCCCCCGAACAAGCGAAAGGTCGCTTTATCGATCAGAAATCCGACCTCTATTCCCTGGGTGTCGTGATGTATGAAATGGCAACGGGGGAGGTACCTTTTGACGCCGAGAATTCCGTGGGTATCGCAATTAAGCACATCCAGGAAGATCCTGTTCCACCGATTAAGCTCAATCCCAATTTACACCCTGGCTTGAATGAGATTATCATGAAGTGCTTAGAGAAGGAGTCGGTCGACCGCTACTTCTCCGCGGACGAGCTTATCAATGATTTAAGAGACTACAAGAACTTTAGTGATACCGTCTTTATTCCAGGTAGTGCGGCTGCAGGCATGGCGGTCGGCGCTGGTGCGGCCGGTGCTGGATCATTTCTTTCCTCTGATACTGAGCGCATGCCCAAAAAGGCTGTTGCCAAGGAGGTCACTTATCAATCAAAAAATTACCAGGACGACACGGAAGACCAAAATAAGGATGACCGCCTAAAATGGTTCCTTCTTCTCACCACATTGGCTCTTGCCGTCGGCGCTCTATTAATCATGTTCTTTGGTAATCAAGGGGACAATGGCCCGGCAGTTGGGACAGTGACGGTTCCGCCCCTAACCAACATCCAAGAGGAACAAGCCATCCAGCTGTTGGAAGATCGGAATCTAACAGGCAGTGTGACGGATTACAGTTTTGACGATACCGTTCCCGAGGGCTATGTTATCAGTCAAAGCATCCCCAACGGCACCACTGTCGAGGAAGGCACAGAGATAGGCATCGTCGTTAGTCAGGGTAAAGAAACTTTCCCTGTACCCAATGTGACTAATAAATCCAGTACGGATGCAGATGCTGAAATGCGAGCTTCCGGTTTCAACATCGCCCGAGTCGAATACGAGAACAGCGATAATATCGAACAAGGTTTCGTCATCAGAACAGATCCTGCTGCTGGAACCTATATTCCGGTAGGCTCGGAAGTCATCTTATATGTTAGCCAAGGACGCTTAATCACCACGACGACAGTTCCGGTGCTTACCAACTTGGAGCAAGCAAAGGCAATCAATGCAGTTAACGAAGCGAACCTAACGATAGGCAGTATCTATACCGAAAACAGTCAGTATGAGTCCGGACTTGTTATCCGGCAATCGATTGAACCAGGTCAGGAAGTTGAGCGAAAGACCGTAATTGATATCACCGTTAGCTTAGGTCCCGCAGAAGAATCCTCCAGCCAAAGTGAGGAAACCACTGAGATGGTCGAATATATTCAAAGAGTAGAAGTCCCAAGCGGTAAAGATAGCTTCCGATTTACGATCTATGATTTGAATATTTCATCGGATACACCGATCTATGATGAGACCCTATATGCTTCTCAAGCTGATGCAAGCGGAATCATTACGCTTAGGACAGTGGGAAGTGTGGGGGCCAACTTCTACTACGAAATCGACGGTCAACCGGCTGATTCCTGGATGGATGTAGACCAGCCTAGTGAAGGGTCCGAAGAAGTCCCTGAAGAATCCAGTATCGAAGACCCAGTCAGTTCGGAAGACCCACCCGCTGATAGCGGTGGGCAATAGGAGGTAAGGTTGTACGTAGGTTACATCGTTTCATCAGAAAAAGACCTATATCAAGTTCGAATTCAAGCGGACGAGGAGGGCCCAATCGAGCACTTCACGGTGACCAGTCAAGGCAGAGGCGTGTTCCGTGAAAAGAAGATTACGCCGACAGTGGGAGATAAAGTGAAAGTAGATATTCAGGAAGAGACCTCCACTATAGTGGAGATCTTTCCTCGGAAAAATCTGCTTTTCCGTCCTCCCGTTGCTAATATTGACCAAGTGTTGGTCGTCCAAACCATCAATGAGCCGAATATCAACCCTCTTGCTTTTGATAAGCTCTTGGTTGTAGTAGAAAAAAGAGAACTACCTATCCTGTTGGCTTTTAATAAAATCGATCGGGTGAGCAATGAAGACCTAGATGAGTGGAGAAGACGGTATGAAAAAGCCTTCTATCCGGTTTTCAGTGTCAATGCACTGACCGGAGAAGGCATGGGCGATCTGGAGACGGCTTTGGCAAAAAAGATTACTGCTATAGCAGGTCCCTCAGGTGCCGGCAAATCCACTTTAATCCGCCGGCTAAGCGGTGATGATAGTGTTAATGTCGGAGCCTTGAGCGCAAAAACATCTCGAGGAAGGCAAACAACAAGAAAGATTCAGTTGTACGAAATCAATGAGGATAGCTACATCTTCGATACACCGGGTTTTTCCTCACTGGATTTACGGGATTTTGAAGCGGGCATCGAAATTGGAGACTGCTTCCCTGAGATTCGTAAGTTTCAAGATGAATGTAAGTTCAGAAACTGCACTCATCGTTCTGAGCCGGCCTGTGCCATCCGAGAGAAGGTTGACCAATGTGACATCGACCCGCTCCGTTACCAAAATTACTTGAGTTTATTTGAAGAGATAGAAGCCAATCGGCCTTATTAAATAAGGCGTAAAATAAAGGAGACGCCATGGGAAAGATACTGTTACCATCCCTCTTGTCAGCAGATTTTTACCAACTGAAGGAGGAACTCGAAGCAATTGAAAAGGCGGGGATAACTCACTTGCATTTGGATGTGATGGATGGCCATTTTGTACCTAATATTTCCTTTGGTCCCGGTGTGATTAAAGCGCTCCGTCCCCACACGAACATGTTTTTTGATTGCCACCTCATGGTAGAAGAGCCCTCCTTCCTCTACCAAGATTTTAAAGATGCAGGTGTTGATTTACTTACCATTCAATGGGAAGCTTGCAGACACATCCACAGAGATATCCAAGCGATCAAAGAACTTGGCTTAAAAGTCGGTGTTTCCTTGAACCCAGCCACACCGGTATCTTTACTTGAACATATTATCGAGGATATCGACCTTATCTTAATCATGACGGTCAATCCAGGTTTTGGGGGACAAAGCTTCATTGGTCAGATGGAAGAAAAGATTATGGAAACAAGACGATTCGTCGACCAAAGGAATCCGGATGTGCTCATTGAGGTTGACGGAGGTATAAAAGGCGATAATATTCAGGAAATATCTTCTTTTGGCGCTGATTGGTTAGTAGCAGGCTCAGCTGTGTTTCAACGTGGCAAAACGTTGGAGAATGCAAAGGCGCTGAAAGCGCTCTTAGACGATGACAGTAGAATGTAGGTGGACATGTTAGTAACGATTGTAGCTGCCGGTTGTGATGTGATGGAAGATTACGATGCGATGGAAAGACTTCGCAAATCGGATCTGATTATAAGCGTAGACGGTGGCTTGAATTACCTAAAAAAATTGGGCATATTTCCACATATTTATGTAGGGGACTTTGATTCTGCAACCGATATTGACTATCTATATGATGGGGATGACTTGAAGAAAGGAATCCAGATTCTGGAATTTCCGACCAGAAAGGACAAGACCGATCTGGAGCTTGCTTTGGATTATCTGGTTGACGAGGGAATCGATGCCTGCACCATCATGGGTGGCACGGGTACCAGACTCGATCACTCCCTGTGTAACATCTTCATGTTGGAACGCTATAAGAGACAGGGCCTTAACGCTAGACTTATCAATGAGACCAACCGAGTTACCTATCTCACCGAGGGAAGGTACGAAATTGGTAAGACTAAAGATGGCTGGTACCAATCTTTCCTGGCCATGCCCTCAGATGTTACCCTTACGCTAGAGGGTTTCGACTACAAGCTTGACCGTGCTTTGGTCCAGCGAGGGTCGTCCTTAGCCATCTCCAACCACGCTTTGATCGACAAGGCTGTTGTCATCGTCGAAGGCGGGGGAGTCTATTCCATCGAGGCTAAAGACTAATTTAGACAATAAAAAAACTCCTATGAAATCCTCTGGAAATCATAGGAGTTTACTGTATCCGCTTACGCTTCTTCAGT
>CAYMYX010000010.1:0-26677 GCA_964394795.1 uncultured Peptoniphilaceae bacterium | reverse complement strand
CTTCTTCAGTCTCATTTACTTCTTCAGATTTTTCTGTAGAAGTTTCGCTATCGGTAGTTTCTGCTACTTCTTCGACAGCTGCATTCTCATCAGTAGTCTCTACAGTTTCGTTTTCTGTAGATTCTACATTCACTTCTTCCACTTCCTCGGTCAGAAATGAATTTACTGGACGGTTGCGATCAACCAAACCGGAACGTAGGCAGCGTGTGCAAACACTCATTCGCTTTGGTGTTCCGTTTTCATCATATACACGAACTCTTCTAAGATTAGGGGTCCATGTTCTTTTAATCGCTCTATGAGAAAAAGTCACGTTATTACCTGATTTTTTTGATTTACCACATACATCACAAACTCTAGCCACTCTAGCACCTCCTCGTTTACAATCTAACTATGGTATTATAGCAACAATGTCATTTCTTTGCAAGTTTCTTTCGCGTTCGGTATAATGTAGCTAATATAGCATAGGAGGGATTTATGTCATCACGAATGGGCAACCAATTGGGAAGTATTACCATTGAAGATAAAGTTGTAGCAAACATTGCCTGCACAGCCGCGATGGAAACGTACGGTATCGTCGGTATGGCAGCTAAAAATACAAAAGATGGACTATATGAGCTTCTTGGCATCGAGAACATGACTAAGGGAGTTAAAGTAACAAGCGAAGACTCGGGAACTATTACAATCGAGCTATCCGTTATTATGGAATATGGCATTCGCATTGCTGTCGTCGCTGAAAATTTAATTGAAAAAATTAAGTATTATGTGGAGTCCTTGACAGGGTTAAAAGTAAACGCAGTGAATCTTGTCGTTCAGGGAATCCGTGTGTAGGGGGCTCATATGAGAATAATGGACGGAGCGCTATTGTTGCGCTGTTTTGAACGAGCTAGTGACCTGCTCAATGAGAAAAAAGAAGAAGTAAACGTACTCAACGTATTTCCGGTTCCTGATGGGGATACGGGTACAAACATGTCCTTAACTATGCAATCGGCTATCAAGCATATGCAGGGTGTTAAGACAGACAATGCGGGAAGCATCGGCAAGGCTTTAGGCATGGGGTCCTTAATGGGAGCGAGAGGAAATTCCGGTGTTATCCTATCCCAGCTTTGCCGAGGTATCAGTGATGCTGTAACAGGCAAGGAAGTTGTTCAACTAGAAGACTTTCCTTCGATCTTCCGCAGCGCAAAAGAAAAAGCATATAAAGCTGTGATGAAGCCAACCGAAGGCACTATCCTGACGATTGCCCGCTCTTTCAGTGAATACACCGATGCCAACATCGATGAGATGAATTCTATCGAAGAGCTGTTAGAAGGTGTTCTAGCTTATGGCCAATACACTTTGGAACAGACCCCGGATATGCTACCTGCCCTTAAGGAAGCAGATGTCGTTGACGCCGGTGGTCAAGGTCTGATCTATCTCTTAGCAGGATTCTTGTCTGAACTTTCCGGTAAATCTGTAGATGAATTATTGGCAGTGGAACACGATGCAAACCTAACTGCTGAAGAAGTAATGGATACCGATGAGCCTAGTTCAACTTACCTTGTTGAGGCAGAACTTTTAGGTGTATCTGGTAAGGCAAAAAAGATGGAGTCAATGTTAGCTGCTATGACGACTAACTTAGTAATCATGCCTGTCGAGAAAAACCTCAAGGTTACTTATGAAGCAGAAAAGGTAGATAAGTCATTAGCTCATCTTGCTAGTTTTAGCGAACTAGTCAGCCTTAAAGTGAAAAACCAAAAGGCGACCGGTCAAGTGGTTAAAGAAGACGTTAAAGTAGAAGAAGCTCCCGTGAAGAAAGAAAATGTTGAACTAAAGAACTATGGTTTCGTTGCCGTTAGTCTTGGCGAAGGTTTCGATGAAATTTTTAAGAGCCTCATGGTCGACCAGATTGTTTCAGGCGGCCAAACGATGAATCCATCCACAGCAGACCTTTATGAAGCAGTCAATAAGGTAGATGCCGAGAATGTTTTCATCTTCCCCAATAATAAGAATATCATCATGGCTGCTGAGCAAGTTAATGAGTTAAGCGATAAGAACATCATCGTCATCCCAACGAAATCTATCCCTCAAGGGTTCACCGCCCTCTTCAACTTCGATGATCAGGCAACACCAGAGGAGAACAAATCCTTAATGACAGAAAGCTTATCTACCATCAAGACGGGTCAGATTACTTATGCGGTTAGAGATACAGAAGTTAATTCTATCCAGATTAAGAAAGATGACTTCATCGGTTTGATTGACGGTGAGATTGTCAAGGTTGGTCAAGACAAAGAACAACTCTTGATTGATTTGTTAGATGAGAATATCGATGAAGAATCTTCATTGATTACTGTCTATGGTGGCAATGAAGTTGACAAGGATGCTTTCAAGAAGTTAGCCAGCCGTGTGGAGAAGAAGTTTGAAGACTTCGATGTCGATTTCGAATCCGGCGACCAGCCAACTTACTACTACATCTTCTCTATCGAATAAAATGAAGTTAACCGACTTGAAAGGACTGGGACCGAAAAGGGAAGTCCTATTCAACCAATTAAATATATTTAGCCAAGAAGATTTAATTCGCCAGCTTCCTCGAAAATACGAAGATCGATCTCGGGTTTATCAGGTCGATGAACTTGAAGACCAGCAGATGCAACTAGTCAAGGTACAATTAAAAAAACTAGGCAAGGTTGCCTATCTTCCTGGTCGGAGAACTATCCAGCGAGCTGAGTTTTACGATGACTCAGGTAAAGTAGAAGTTGTCTGGTTTAATCAGGCTTATATCAGTAGGAATCTCCAGATTGGAGATTCCTATTATCTTTATGCTGTCTATCATCAAGAGAAAAATCAGATGATAAACCCTAAATTCTCATCTGCTAAGAACGAGAACTTTATCGGCATCCACCCAATCTATCCTCAAGTACAAGGATTGAACAATAAATTTCGTAGTCAAGTGACGAGGTTAGCCTTAGAAAAAGTGGATATGAACAGGTGGGAAATTCTAGATGAGTCTAAGAGAGAAGATTTGGGCTTTCAAACCTTAACTGAAACTTACGAGAGTATTCACTTTCCGGAGAATAGAGATGACCTGCTCAAGTCAAAATACGAGTTGAGTTTTCGCAAATGGTTCATCCACGAATTTGCCAGTCAAGAGATGAAGCGAGAACGACAGAGCAAGTCCAGTCCTTTGATGACTAAAGTTGATTTTACGCCCTATATTGAAAGCCTACCGTTCGTTTTAACAGGTGACCAAAAAAAGAGTATCTTGGAAATTGAACAGGATCTCCTGGCCCCTTCACCAATGAATCGTCTTCTTCAAGGTGATGTGGGCAGTGGAAAGACCGTAGTGTCCTTGGCTGCTGCTTATATGGCCCTTGGAAACGGATATCAAGTTGCCTTGATGGCCCCAACTGAGGTATTAGCTCAGCAACATTATCAATTAGCTAAAACGATTTATGGTCAGCTTGGTTTTCAAGTAGTGATAGTGACCGGTTCATCAACTAACGAGGATAGGAAGCTCTTTCAGTCTGCGGCAATGATGAAGGACCCTAGCCTTCTTATTGGCACACACACCTTGTTTCAAGATGGGGTAGAGTTTGCTAATTTAGGCCTGGTTATCATGGATGAACAACAGCGATTTGGGGTTGCTCAACGAGCACGTTTACAAGGCAAGGCTCATGTTGCCAATACCTTAATACTTTCCGCAACACCGATTCCACGGACCTTATCTTTGATTGAAAACGGGGATCTAGATGCCTCAATCATCAATGAATTGCCTCCTGGCCGCAAACCGATTGAGACTTTTGTGGTCGATAGGAGATATGAGAAGCGTATGCTGACCTTTATCAGTAAAGAGCTGGAGAAGGGGCACCAGGCTTACGTCGTTTGCCCGCGAATTTATGAGAAGGGGTCAGACCTGGATTATTGGTCTGTGGAGAATGTCGCTAAACGCTACAAGGATGAATTACCTGGTCATAGATTGGGTGTTCTCCATGGCAATCTGAAAGCAGAAGAGAAGGCAACCGTTTTGGAAAACTTCCGTCAAGGTAATATAGACCTCTTGCTATCAACAACAGTTATTGAGGTCGGGGTCGATGTACCAAACTCAACCCTGATGGTGATTTGTGCTGCAGACCGTTTTGGTTTATCTCAGCTGCACCAACTACGAGGTAGAACAGGGCGAGGCAGTGAGCAGTCTTATTGTATCTTGATTGCCCACTCGACATCCAAATCGGCGATAGAGCGACTGCGGATTTTGGAACAGAGTAATGATGGGTTTATCATCGCGAAGAAGGATCTCTCTCTACGGGGGAGTGGGGAACGACTTGGTCTAGCTCAGCACGGGGTTGCCCACGGCGATACTTTCGATGACTATGAGACTCAGGCTAAAGCGGACGCCAAGCGATTCGTCAGCAAGAACTTCCGGACGAATGAAGATTTTAGAAGTTTGAATAATCGCCTAGAAGCAGAGGTCAACAAGGAACTGGAAAAGATGAACCGATTGACTCTAAATTAGTTTACGAAGTGAAATCATGAGAATGGGGATAAGTTATGAGGATTATATCCGGGGCTAGAAAGGGCATGCTTCTCCAAGGTCCACCAAAGTCAGTGAAGACAAGGCCGACGGAGGATAAACTCAAGGAGGCTATCTTCAATATCATCCAGCCGCTACATAAAGAAGCGGTGTGCCTCGATTTGTTTGCGGGTACCGGCCAGGTAGGAATAGAATTCTTATCTAGAGGTGCTTCATTCGTGTTTTTCTCGGAGAAATCGAAGAAGATGACATCCATTATACGAGAGAATATCGAAAAGGCGGGCTATGCTGAACAGTCCCAAATTCTACTCGGCGACTTTCGAAAGAATATTGCTCAGGCGCCTGTCCGGTTCGATTATGTCTATATCGACCCCCCATTTAAATTTGGGCTAGAAGAAAAGGCTCTTTTAACATTATCCAGACTGGATAAATTAAAGGTAGGAGCCCAGGTCATCGTAGAGAGCAGCTCGGATGATGATTTTGATGAAGAGATAGAGGGTTTTTACCTCGATTTTAAGCGGGTCTACAAGGCCCAAACTGTGCGCATTTATAGGGAGAAGAAATGAAAGTAATCTATCCGGGAAGCTTTGACCCAATTACGACCGGCCACCTTGATATCATCAAGAGAAGTGCTGAAAAATTTGATACTGTGATCGTGGGAATATTGAAGAACACCGCCAAAAAGTCCTTATTTTCCACTGCGGAAAAAATTGAAATGATAGAAGAACTATTGTATGATTATGATAATGTTACGGTAAAGGATTTCTCTGGTCTTCTAGTTGATTTTGTTCGACAGGAAGAAGCAGATGGCGTGGTGAGAGGTCTACGAGAATTATCGGATTTTGAAACGGAGAGGCAGATGGCCCTCCTCAATAAATCTCTTTATCCCAAAATGGAAACAATCTTTCTCGTAGCAGATTCTAAGTACTCATATATCAGTGCAAGTTTTGTACGTGAAATAGCAAGTTTTGGTGGAGACATCTCTGGTTTGGTGCCGGAAAGTGTAGGCATTAAAGTAAAGCATAAGTATAGTAACGGGGGAGAATGATGGATATTTTACAATTAATCGAAGAATTAGAAGATGTGATGGACGATGCATCGAGCGTACCTTTTTCCAAGAAGGTAGCAATTGATCCTGATGAGATTTACGAGATTATTAAAGAAATCCGTCAAAGCCTACCGGAGGAAATCCGTCAAGCCAAATGGGTGAACGACGAAAAGGACCGCATTTTAGAGGAAGCGAATACCCAAGCTGCAGAGATCGTAAAGGAAGCCGAAAAAGTTTCTCAGGATGCAGAGAGTGAAACTCAACGTCGCTTTAACGAGCTCGTCAATGAAAACACGGTGACAAAACAAGCGAATAAGATTGGTGAAGGCATCGTAGCTGATGCTGAGAAACAATCGCGTCAGATTCGCGAAGGTGTCTTTGCTTACGTTGATGAGATTCTTGCAAATACTCAGGAGAATCTAAAGTCAGTAATCAAGGAATTAGATAACAACAGAAATGAATTGAAGTAAGATTGGTTTTAAGTCTCTAAGAAGTTAGCTTCTTAGAGGCTTTTTTATTGTTTTGATAGCGGAATCTTGCCGATGGCATGTTATTAAATTATTATAAATAGATTAAGATATCTTTCATAATGTTTGATTAGTAACGTTAATCTCGTATCCTATGTAGGCTAGACTATAATATGATGGAGGTAAACATGGGGAAAAATAGATTGAGAATCACATCTTTTATTATCCTTGTCTTATTCGCCTTGTCACTAGTAGCATGTGACAACAGCGGAGAAGAGAGTGTCGAAAGTTCGGAGGTTTCTGATCAGGAGACTGCTGAATCATCAACAGAAGTTGAGGAATCGGAAAGTGCAGAAGTTACTGAGGAATCTGAATTAGAGAGCGAAAGTGAAGAAGAAACCGAAGGGTTGTCTTTCACAGCAGGTACATATCAAGGCAAAGGCGAAGGACACAATGGATCTTTGGTTCTAGACGTCACCTTTACTGAAGAAGGACTCGAATCAATAGATGTCGTATCATCTGAAGAGACGAAGTTTGTCAGTGAGCCAGCTATTGAGCGCTTAACAAATCAAGCTATAGAGGGGCAGACTCTGGCACTTGATAATGTCACAGGAGCTACAGTCACTTCCACCGCTTTTAAAAGAGCTTTAGAAGAAGCAACTGCACAAGCAACAGACCAGGTAGATGCATTAAAAACTGAAGTCGCGAAGGCTGATGGCGAGCATAAAGAGTTAACAACGGATCTCCTCGTTATTGGTGGCGGAGGTGCTGGCATGAGTGCTGCGATTGCTGCTGATGAAGAAGGTCTCTCTGTTATTCTTCTCGAAAAGAATGCTATGCTTGGCGGACACACTGCCTTCAGTGGGGGTTTGACACTGGTTACAGGGTCAAAGCTACAAGAAGAAACTTATGGAATCACTGATGATTCTGCTGACCTAGTGTACGAGGATAACTTCATCAATGGTGGTGGAATTAGTATTGAAGAAGATTTACGCCTTTATAGCGACTATATGGGCATGGTAACTGACTGGTCCATCGAGTACGCTGGAGCTGGTCCTGCCGAGTCATTGATTCCTTTGGGAGAAAACAGAGTAGACCGCGTTATGGAATATGAAGGCGCAGGAGCTGGTTTATCCAATGCGTTAGCAATGAAGATGGAAGAGACAGATGTTGAAATTCTCATGGAGACAAAAGCAACCTCCCTCGTAACAGATGAAAATGGTAAGGTTATCGGTATAGAGGCTGAAGATATTGCGGGAAATACTTATACTATTACAGCGGAGAATACCATTCTAGCTACCGGTTCCTATGCGGCGCGGAACGAGTGGTTGCCAGAACGCTTAGATAACTTCGTTTACTACGGAGCTCAATTGTCTCAGGGTGAAGGGCAGGAGATGGCCCAAGTAATTGGCGCAGATGTGGTCAATCAGGGAGAAGTTGAACTATTTGAAAATGGAGTTGAATGGATTCCTGGTATTGCGAAGTCAACTTACAACGGGTCGATGGCCTCGTGGAAAGGGGCTGGTATCCTCGTCGACAAGGAAGGTAATCGAGTCGTCAATGAAAGAGCAGCGGGCAAGGATATCGTTGCGGTTATGGAACAAGAAGAAAATGCCATGCTCTACCTCTTCCTTGATCAAGCGACTTATGATCTCTTCAAGTCGAATATTACGGGATATGGAATCAGTGAAGAAATGCTTGATGGTTGGGTTGAAGTCAACGGAGAAACAAGACCATATTTTGCTAAGGCAGATACGGTGGAAGACGTTGCAGCTATACTAGAAATTGATGCTGATAACCTTCAAGCTACGATTGAACGCTACAATAGCTTTGTTCAAACTGGCAATGATGAAGACTTTAGTCGAGATCCTGCGTTTATGACAGCAGAAATCGGCGAAGGACCTTATTATCTGATTGAGCAAGTACCTCGCTTTGCAACAACGCTTGGTGGTCTTCGCATCAATAACAAATTACAGGTCATCAATACCGATGGGGAAGTCATCGAAGGTCTCTATGCAGCAGGTGATGTGTCTGGTGGTGCAAGAGGTAATGACTCAATTCCTGGTGCCGATGTAGGCTGGGCTCTTACATCCGGTTACCTTGCTGCTAAAAATGCAGCCGGTGTAGAGGTTACAACGGAATATAATCCTGAATAAAGGGAAAACTAAAAACGACTCCGGCCTATGCCTGAGTCGTTTTTTTTTATCATTATTGTGGATAGTAAAAAGTAGGTTGATAATCTCTCTTTGCCGTCTGCTTGCTCATCCATTCGTAGAGGGCTTGTGCTTTTACATCGATTTCCAATATATCTTTTAGAGGGCCATGTAACTTGGTCTGATTCACCTTTTGAATCACTGGTCCCTTAGCTTGCCTCAGCAACTGTCGGCCAATATCGTTGAAAGCAAGGGGACGTATATAGGACTCCAGTGGCTTTTGATCAACTCGGTCTATCCCTAGCATACTTGTTATAAGGAGTCGGCGGTAACGGCTTATCGAATGCTTCTTATTGGATGCTTTTTGAAACGCTTCTTCCAAGCTGTCAGCTTGTTGAATCTGTTCAATTAAACGATAGTCCATCCCTGGCTCGAAGTGGGCGGATTGAGAAAGACCGAGGTTCTTGAGGATGAGAGCTACTTCAGTGAATACTTGAAGGCTCTCGATGGATGGAAGGAGAGGCGGAAAGTCATCTGCTTTCGTTCCATTAGCTAAGTAGGGAAGGGCAGCTGGTATTCCCTTTTCCTTGATTAACTTACGAAGGGCTGTGGCACTAGGATATTCTTTTTTTAGAGATTCATCATGGTAGGTCGCGCCTTGCCGTTGGATGACGTTTATGGTCCAATCTAAGTTCTCTTCTCGTATAGCTCGAAGGTACTCTAAACCAAGCTTTGCATTAGCAGGAAGGCTTATTTTAGTCAAAGCCTTATGCTGCTGATTGAGTGAACTCTTTGCTGTTAATTGATTTTCATCATTCGCCTGTAGCTTATCCAGTTCCTTCTGGTATTCCGTTAGTTTTTCGAAGTCCCACCCTATTTCCGAGGCGAAAGATAAGCTATCCAAACCCTCGATTAAGGAAAGGGTCTTTATTCCTCCTGCGGCAAACCATTTTGCACTCTGCAAAGCATAGACTTGGGGAAGCTCTATGATGAGGTCAAAACCGTTATTTACAGCGATACGAGCTCTATCCCATTTATCCATAATGGCGGGTTCACCTCTTTGAACGAAGGGTCCTGACATGACGCCAACGACAGCTTGATTGTTTTGCTTGGCTTCTTGGACCAAATAAGTGTGCCCTTTATGCATCGGATTGAGTTCACAAACGATACCTGTCGCTTTCATCATTTCCCCTTTCCTTTAGCTGATTTGCTATAATGGCTTGGAATAGCTATAGTATAACAAATAGTGACGCATTATCGTAGCACTCGCCCCTAAGATGGAGCGGGTTTCAACTAGAATTTAAACATTTACATATAATATTTTTGACAAAAGAGAATGAACCACGTATAATATTTATGTTATTCTTAAAAAACGAACTTCGAAGGAGGAGGTGTTCACCATGGCAGTGCCAAAGAGAAAAACGTCAAAGGCAAGAAGAGACAAAAGAAGAGCTTCTTCCTATCGTCTAAAGACTTATGCAACAAATGTGTGTCCAAATTGTGGGGAACCTAAGCTTCCACATCGCGTATGTGGTGCTTGTGGCTTCTACAAGGGCAAAGAAGTAATTTCAGCTGAATAGTCTACCGGAGAGTGCAGGAAACTGCACTTTTTTTATGTTTGAAACTACCTGTATCCTAGTGGCTGTGTTAAAATATAGTATATTGTCATGGAGGTGAAGAAATGGCGAAGATTATCATCGATGCCTTTGGTTCCGATCAGGGACCAACTATGGTGGCCAATGCAGTTAAACTTGCCCGCCAAGAAAAAGACTTCGAAACCATTTTAGTCGGACCAGAAGATCAGATGAAACCGATATTAGAAGGTGTCGACAAAGTTGAATATATTCAAACAGAAAATTATATCGAGAACGAAGAATCACCTGTTATGGCGATCCGCAAGAAAAAGGATGCTAGCATCGTTCTTGGTTTACAACGATTGAACGAAGAAGGCGACGTGCTCCTGTCAGCAGGAAGCACTGGAGCTCTACTTGGTGGCGGTTATTTCATAACAAAGAGACTAGAAGGTATCGAGAGAGCCTGCCTAGCCGTTTGGTTACCCAATCCTCATGGTGGCACAATACTCGTAGATAGCGGGGCGAACATGGATACGACTCCTGAAATTCTTCTACAGTTTGCGGTACTCGGATCCGCTTATAGTGAAGCCGATCTTGGCGTTACCCGACCTCGCGTTGGTCTATTAAATGTAGGCACTGAGGAAGGTAAGGGGGACAAGAGGGCGGTTGATACCTATAAGTTATTGCAGGATAGCTCACTAAATTTCATCGGCAACGTCGAAGGCCGAGATATCTTGAATGGTGTATGCGATGTACTTGTTACGGATGGTTTTGCTGGAAATGTAGCACTCAAGACATTGGAAGGTGCAGCCAGCTCACTTCTGGGTGCCTTAAAGAAGAGCATCTATAGTTCGACCAAGTCCAAGATAGGCGGTTGGTTACTTAAAGATGCCATGAAGGAAGCACTTAAAGGGTATAGCTTAGATAACCGAGGTGGAGCACCTCTGTTAGGAATCAGAAGACCGGTATACAAAGCCCATGGCAATTCCAATGCCGAAGTATTTAAGATTGGTATATTGGAAGCACTGGCTTACGCAGAGTCCCACGTTGAAGATAGAATCTTAAAAATACTTGCTGAAAAGGAGTAAAAAATGGAAAGAAAAGAGATTGAGAATAAGGTATTAAAGTTAATCGAGGACCAAATTGGCGAAGCAGTTACCGATACCAAAGCTGATTTGAAAGAAGATTACAAAATCGACTCGATTGCAACCCTGGACTTTATCATGTCTGTAGAAGATGAATTCGGTATCCAATTTGATGACGATGAATTAGAGAACATGAATACTGTCGATGATGTGATTAACCGCATCGAACAGCTCGTGTGATGAAGGCGAAGAATAGAAATCGTCCAGACTTATACCAAGAATTTCAGGATTCCCTAAACTATGAGTTTAGGGATCTGTCTTTATTGGAGGAAGCCTTAATCCATAGGTCCTATTTAAATGAAAGCGCAGATAAAAGCTTAGTCAGCAATGAACGATTAGAGTTTTTGGGTGACGCCGTCTTGGAAGTTGTTGTTAGCGACTTGCTCTTCGAACGATATCCTGAAAAGTCAGAAGGTTGGTTGACCAAACGGAGAAGTCAAATCGTCTGCGAACCCTCATTTTCATACATCGCAAGCATCTTTGGTATCGGAAAGCTGATTTTGATGGGCAAGGGCGAGGAAGCGACAGGTGGACGGCAGAAGGCATCCATTCTGTCCGATGCGTTTGAAGCCGTTATCGGTGCAATTTATAAGGATGGGGGAATCGAATGGATTCGATCCTTCTTTGCGGAGAGTCTAGACGAAATATTACAACAGGAAGTTGGAAGCCAACGACTTTTCATCGATTACAAAACTCAGGTTCAGGAATTGTTACATAGCCAAGCTAAGGATTTCGAGTATCAACTTCTTCGAGAAGAAGGACCGTCCCACGAGAAAATCTTTACAGTAGGCCTGTATGTCGAAGGTAAGAAAATATGCGAAGCTCAGGCTGGAAGTAAGAAGATGGCAGAGCAAAAGTCTGCAGAGCTAGCTTACGAACTATTAACAGAACAAAAACGTAATAAGAAGTGAGCCAAGAATGAGCAAAAAGCACAAGTAAAGATTTAAAGGGTTTTGAATCTTTACTTGTGTTTTTTCGAGGCAGAATGTAGGTGGGCAACTTGCGATTAAAATTTGTGGAGCTTTATGGCTTTAAGTCTTTTGCTGAAAAGACTAAGTTTGAATTTAATGATGATTTCGTTGGTATCGTAGGACCCAATGGATCTGGCAAGTCGAATACGGCTGATGCCATCCGTTGGGTTCTTGGCGAGCAATCAGCTAAAGCCCTTCGTGGCTCCAAAATGGAAGATGTCATTTTCTCTGGAACAGAGAAGAAGGGGCGGATGAATATGGCCCTCGTCACTATTGGATTTGATAATAGCGACCATTCCATTGACTTGCCTTACGAAACGGTAACCGTCTCTAGAAAAGTCTACCGATCTGGAGAGAGTGATTACTTAATCAATAATAGTTCGGTCCGGCGTAAGGACGTTAGAGATTTATTCTTGGATACAGGAATTGGCAAAGAAGGTTACTCTATTATCGGCCAAGGTCGAATCGATGATATCTTAAGCTCCCGATCTGAGGATAGGAGGGCCATCTTCGAGGAAGCTGCCGGTATCGCTAAGTACAAGCAGAGAAAAGTAGAAGCAGAGCGCCGCCTAGTCCGTACGAGAGAAAGTCTCGAAGGTGTGATATCTGACCTTAAGGTTAAACGTAAAGAAGCAGATCTTTTATATCAACAAGCTGAAAATGCAAAAAAGGGTCACGCATTGACCTTGGATTTAGAGCGCCACGAATTATCTTTGCTTCAAACTCAGTTGAAGCAACTAGAAGATAAGAAAGTTAACATCTCAAGCGATTTAGAGAAAGCCAAATTGGATTTACGTGAAGCCCAAGTAGCTTGGGATGAAATTACGTCTAAGTTGGAACCTTATCAAAAGCAGATTGATGAAATGGATAGGGAATCAGAGGAAAACCAAGATAAACTAAGCCGCCTCACTTCTTCGATTAATTCAACTGAACAAGAAATATTGCTCCGAACTGAACAACTTCGCTTCCATGAACAAGAGATTAAACGATTGGAAGCCGACCAGAAGAAGCTTGAGCAACAGAAGGAATCAGCAAATGAAAATCTCATCGAGGCTACGGAAAAACTAGAGGAACTAGCTAAGGAAAAACGTAATTTAGATGAACATTTAGAGAAATTAGGTGAAACCTCGACAAACTTAAGCGACGAACTTAAGCGACAGTTACAAGATGCCTTAGACGAGAGAGAGAAGCAACGAGACCAACTCCATTATTTGGAATATGAGAAAAAGACACAAACGGAGGCTGATGAAAATCTCCTTGCCAAGCAGGAAGAATTAAGAAATGAACTTTCTGACACGAAGGCAACTTATGATGAGCGACTCAAACAGACCCAAGATTTGGATGTCAAATTAAATGAAGGCAAAGCGAAAAGGGATGAATATCAACAAAATATTCAGCAGGTTGGCGAACAAGTTAAGGATGCGGAAGATTTAATTGAAAGCTTACGAAGTCGGCTCAGCGAAAGCTTAAATAAGCAGTCATCCTTGGATTCACAACGACGCGCTTTGTCGACCATTATTGATAACTATGACGGCTTTAATCGGTCTGTTCAAGGTCTGTTAAAGGCTGCAGATAAGGACCGAACTTTACGAGATAAGTATGTTGGCGTACTTGCCGATTTAATTAAGGTTATGTCTCCTTATGAGGATGCAGTGAATGTTAGTCTTGGTGGCAGCTTGCAAAATATCGTCGTTGAAACAGAAGAAGATGCGAAAGACTTAATCGAGTATTTGAAAAAGCATCGCTTGGGAAGAATCACCTTTCTTCCTCTAAACAGGATTAAGGGTAAATCGCCCACTTATACCAAAGAAAAAGAAGAACTGATAAATGCCGCCGATGCTATCCAGTGTGAAGAACGTCTGCGACCTTTGATTTGGCATCTGTTAGGTAGAACGACTATAGTAGATACTATTCATGATGCCACTAGCCTAGCCCGTAAGAATAAAGGTAATCGTATCGTTTCTTTGGAGGGTGACATTGTAAATACTTGGGGATCCATGGTTGGCGGAAGCTTATCCAATAAGCAATCTTTTAACCTTATTAACCGACAAGACCAACTCGACCGATTGCTAAAGGATATCGAAGAAGAGAAGCAGAAAGAAGCCGATTTACGTAAAGCTGGACAAGCCAAGGTTGACGAAAGGTTAGCCTTGCTAGACAACTTGCAATCGTTAGTGTCAGAACTGAAAGGTCAAGATAGCGAGTTAAGTAATTGGGAAAATCAACGCTTAAGCAATAATATTCATCTGGAAAACTTGAAAAGTAAACTTGACGATTTAGAAACTGAACTGGAAAAGAAGGCAGTATTTATCCCCGAGGAGTTCGAAGCTAAGAAAGAAGTCTTGGAACAAAAGATAAATGGTCTGAATCAAACCATTAGGGAGACCGAAAGCGAGCTCAATGAACTAGATTCTTCCTCTCAGGAGAGAGAGCGGGAAAGAGCTGTCTTGAATAGCAAACTGGACTTTAATCGACGGGAAGAACAAATCGCTGAAAATACCAAGTTTACGATTGAAGAACGCCTCGAACAAATAGATTTCGATATTCAATCGAATGCTCAAAGTTTGAATGAACTGCAAGAAGCTGTCAAAGAAAAGTCAGATGGGTTAAAGAATAAGGAAGAAAAATTACTCACTTATCAGCAGGACATCGAGCAGGTTAAAGAAGCAATCGAGGTTGCAAAGCGAGTCAAAGGTGAAGTATCAGGACTTTTCACAGAACAGGTTAATCAGAAAGAACTAGTGTCTAAACAGCTGGCAGATTTAGATAAAGCGATCTATCAACTAGAAGTCAATCTTGACAACGCCCACAATCAAATTAAACAACTAGTAGATAATTATAAGGATCAATATGATTTATCCGAAGATGATGTCCATGAACGTTTAAATAAGTTGGAAGCTGTACCTTCAACGAGAACGAAGGTAAATGAGCTCAAGCAAGCATTGGCTCAGATTGGTTATTTCAATTATGCCAGTATTGATGCTTACCAAGAACTCAAAGAAGAAGTGGAGTTCATGAATGGTCAAATGGAAGATTTGGAAAAATCGAAAGTGGATATTGAGACACTGATCAAGGATTTAGATAAGACAATGGAGTTAATGTTCATTGATTCCTTTGCAAAGATTAACGAAAAGTATAATGAAATTTTCAAGATACTTTTCGAAGGTGGACAGGCTAAGTTAAGTTTGGATGACGGTGATATTCTTAACGCCGGCATTGAAATCGAAGCACAACCCCCTGGTAAAAAACTACAAAGTCTGGACCTTCTCTCCGGTGGGGAACGGTCAATGACGGCTTTAGCCTTGCTCTTTGCCATTTTTGCCATTCGGCCAACACCGTTCTGTGTCTTGGATGAAATTGATGCTTCCTTAGATGAAGCAAACATCGGTCGTTACGTAAAATATCTGCAGACGCTGAAAGATACCACCCAATTCATAGTTATTACCCATAGAAAAACGACGATGGAATTAGCAGATATGTTGTATGGTATAACTATGGAAGAAGGCGTAACAAAAGTAATCACCCTCCATTTTGAAGAATACATGGATGAAAAATAGAGAGGATATGAGATGAGTTTTTTTAATCGCTTGAAGGAAGGTCTTTCTAAGACGAGAGATAACTTTACCGGAGCTATAGATAATCTTTTCCATGGAAAGGCGAAGATAGACGATGACTTGTTTGATGAGCTGGAAGAGATTCTCATCACTTCAGACATCGGTTTTGAAGCTACTATGCAAATCATCGATCAGCTGAGAGAACGAGTCGAAACGGAGCATATTCGAGACACCGATCAAGTACGTGTTGAGCTGATTGAGATTATGAAAGATATTCTCAAGGAGAGAAATCCCGATACAACGCTGAAAATTGAGAAAGGTACACCTACTGTTATTCTTATCATCGGCGTCAACGGGGTAGGAAAAACAACAACAATCGGCAAGCTTGCCAACTATCTTAAGAGTCAAAATCTTCGGGTAATGCTTGCTGCAGCTGACACCTTCCGAGCAGCAGCAATCGACCAGCTAGATGAATGGGCAAGAAGGGCTCAAGTCGAAATTATTAAAAAGGATGAGGGAGCTGACCCAGCTTCAGTTATCTTTGATGCAATCCAAGCAGCCAAAGCTCGCCAAGCTGATGTGCTTATATGCGATACAGCCGGTAGGCTCCATAATAAAAAGAATCTGATGAACGAACTGGAAAAGATTAATCGTATCATCGACAGAGAATACCCGGAAGCCAACCGTGAGTCGTTGATTGTCCTTGATGCTACAACCGGACAAAATGCTCTCTCCCAAGCAAAGGAATTTGGGAAGGTGACTAATCTTACCGGGATGGTACTTACTAAGTTAGATGGGACTGCCAAGGGCGGAGTCATCTTCCCATTACAGATTGAGAACCAAGTACCAGTAAAATTTATTGGAGTTGGAGAACAATTAAATGACTTGCGACCCTTTAATCCGGATGATTTCGTTGAGGCAATTTTTGAATAGATAAAATAGATATAATTATTTTGAGGGGGGGGTCAAGGAAAAAAGCTTGACACCACCCTTGAATGCTTGTAGAATAACACTGTTGATTAATCAACGGTGTTATTTTTAGTTAAGAAAGGCAATGAAATGGAGAAAACAATCCGCGTTGGCTTGTTGTATGAATATTATCATTCCTTATTAACGGCTAGGCAGCAAGAAATTGTTGAGCTATACTACTACGACGATTTATCCCTTAACGAAATCGGTGATAATCTGAATATTTCAAAGCAGGCAGTTTCCGATCAACTCTCCAAGGCAACGAAAAAAATGGAAGATCTGGAAGGTAATTTGAATATTCTCGCTAGGACTGAAGCAACGCTCAAAGTTATTCGTGAAGTTGAAGATAAACTGGCAACAGTTGAGGATGAAAATGTCGTCGAAAGCCGAGAGTTACTCAAAAACTATGCTTCCGTCTGGTTGCTGGAAGACAGTGAAGATTTCGATCGGTAGTAAAGGAGTATGACATGTTTGAGAATCTTGCGGACCGATTGCAGAATGCATTAGGAAAATTAACGAATAAAGGCAAGCTGACTGAAAAAGATATCGACGCAGCGATGCGTGAAATTCGACTAGCTCTGTTAGAAGCAGATGTCAACTACAAGGTAGTTAAGGATTTTGTGAAAGAAACCAAGGAGAAGTGTCTTGGTGAGGATGTCATGAAGTCTCTAACTCCTGGTCAGATGGTTATCAAGATTGTTCGAGAACAACTCGTAGAATTGATGTCGGATGATAGGCAGAAGTTGGAAGTTTCACCAAGTTCGCCAACCATTATCATGATGTGCGGCCTTCAAGGTGCTGGTAAAACTACTCATGCGGGCAAGCTAGCTAAGATGTACCTGAAGAAGGGCAAGAGACCACTGTTAGTTGCTTGCGACGTTTATAGACCTGCTGCCGTCAAGCAGCTTCAGGTCGTAGGAGACCAAGTTGGTGTTCCTGTCTTTGAAATGGGAACAGATCAGGATCCTGTGAACATCGCCAAAGCCGGCTTAGATAGAGCTCGAAAGTCAGGCAATGATGTCATGATTGTCGATACGGCAGGTCGCCTTCAGATTGACAGTGCGCTGATGGATGAACTTCGTCGTATTAAGGAAGCTCTACCGGTAACAGAGACACTCTTAGTTGTCGATGCGATGACCGGTCAGGAAGCGGTTAATGTAGCCGAGACTTTCAATGAAGAAATTGAACTCACCGGTATCGTTCTATCAAAGTTAGACGGCGACGCTCGAGGCGGTGCCGCACTATCCGTTCGAGCAGTGACGAAAAAGCCAATCAAACTGATAGGTACCGGCGAAAAGCTGGATGATTTAGAAGAATTTCATCCCGATCGTCTCGTCAGTCGAATCTTAGGAATGGGCGACGTACTGACTCTCATTGAGAAAGCAGAACAAGCCTATGACGAAGAGCAAGCCAAAGTTTTAGAAGAAAAGATTCGTTCACAGAAGTATGACCTGAATGATTTCTACGATCAAATGCAACAAATGAAGAACATGGGCCCCTTGGAAGATCTCTTGAAGATGATTCCGGGTGTCAACCAAAAGCAGATGGCAGGACTCAGTATTGACGAGAAGAATCTCGTTCATATTGAAGCTATCCTTACCTCAATGACAGAGGCAGAGAGGCTCAATCCTGATATCATCAATAGTTCCAGACGTGAGCGGATCGCTAAAGGATCCGGGCAAAGTCCGGTACAAGTAAATCGACTTCTCAAGCAGTTTAAAGATACCAAGAAGTTGATGAAGCAATTTTCAAATCAAGGTAAGAAAAAAAGGCGGGGTGGATTACTTAAGAACCCATTCGGCAAGTAAAAAAAATTGGAGGAAAATATGGCAGTTAAAATTAGAATGAGAAGACTAGGGGCGAAGAAGAAACCATTTTATCGTATTGTTGTAGCTGATTCACGTCGTTCAAGAGATGGACGCTTTATTGAGGAAATTGGCTTCTACAATCCGGTATCTGAACCAAAGATGTTCCGTGTCGATGCTGACAAAGCAAAAGAATGGATCAAAAACGGTGCACAGACTTCAGATACGGTTGCTCGTTTATTCAAGCAATATGAAGTTCTTACTACTGAAGGCACTGTAGCAAGCGGTATCGAAGAACAAAAGAAAGAGCGCTTTGTTGAAATTCCTGAAGTTGAAGAAGAAGTCGAAGAGACTGTCGAGACTGAAGAAGAAGTAGCTGAGACAGAAGAAACTGAAGTTGAAGAAACCGAAGAAGTTGCAAGCGATGACGCTGAAGAAAGTGAAGAAGCAGAAGAAGTAACTGAAGAAACAGAGGCTTAATATGCAAGAACTCGTTAAAACAATGGTTTCAGGCTTAGTTGACCATCCGGAAGACATCGAAATAGAGGAAACAAGCAATAATGGAATTGTTGATTTACAGTTATTTGTCCACCCAGATGACATGGGAAAAGTGATTGGTAAGCAAGGACGTATTGCAAATTCGATTCGTCAAATCCTTAAAGCTTGTGCGATTAAAGAAAATGTTAAAGTAAATCTGGAGATTGCATCTCGAGATGAATGATGATATTTATGTTGCAACTGTTGTTGGTGTTCACGGATTAAAGGGCGGAATCAAGGTAAAAGTCGAGGATGAAAATCCGAACCGCTTTGCAAAAGGAAGAAGACTTTATATCGGTCAAGATAAGAAACCCGTTACCGTTAAGTCCTATCAATCCAAAGGTTTAAACGGAATACTGCTTACCGAAGAAATCGAGCATATCGATCAAGCCGAGCCCTACATTGGATCCACGATCACAGTGCCCGAAAGTGAACTACCTCCTTTGGAAGACGGTATCCACTACGTAAAGGACCTGATTGGTTTGATTATCCGGGATCAAGAAGGCAAGGAATATGGCCAGCTGAAAGAAGTTTTGTCTTATGCCGTAAACGACGTCTACGTTATTCAAGATGAAAAGGGGAAGGAATTTCTTGTTCCAGTAATCAAGGAAATTATTAAGGATATTAGCCCAGATATCGGCTATATCACGATAGAACCCTTGGAAGGCTTGTTTGATGAAGATTGATGTTTTAACTATTTTTCCAGAATTTATAGAAACCTTGAAGGCTTATGGCGTTATCGGGAAAGCTATTGAAAGCAATCGAATTGACTTTTCGGTCAGCAATATCCGAGATTATTCAACGAACAAGCACAAGAGAGTGGACGATACGGTGTACGGCGGAGCAGCTGGTATGCTAATGACCATGCAACCTTTAGTTGATGCAATTGAAGACAAAAGGACAAACGAAAGTCATGTCGTATTCTTGAGCCCCCAAGGCAAAGTATTAAATCAGCAAATGGCCGTTGAATTAGCGGAAAGAAAACACCTAATTTTACTCTGTGGTCATTACGAAGGTATTGACGCGAGAGTCATTCACAACTATGTTGATGAAGAGATTTCGATAGGGGATTATGTACTAACAGGAGGAGAACTTCCTGCCATGGTGTTAGTCGATGCAGTATCACGCTGGTTACCTGGCGTTTTAGGAAACGAAGACAGCGCTAGCACGGATTCCTTATATAACGGTTTGCTTCAACACGACGAATATACGAAACCAAGAACCTACTTAGGTTACGAGGTGCCTGAAGTTTTGGTCAGCGGTGACCATCAAAAGATCGCCGCATGGCGAAAAGAAAATAGCATAGAGAAGACGAAGAAGATAAGACCGGATCTCTATGAAGCTTATTTGAATAACAAAGAGAAGAACAGTAATTAGGAGGAAACAATGGACTTTATTAAAAACATTGAACAAGAACAAATGAAGCAAGAAGTCCCTGCATTTAGAGTAGGAGACACTCTTCAAGTTCACTATAAAGTTACCGAGGGTAGCCGTGAGCGTATTCAGCTATTCGAAGGTACAGTAATTAAGCGCCAAGGTGGCGGTGTAAATGAAACTTTCACGGTAAGAAGATTGAGCTATGGTGTTGGGGTTGAGCGTACTTTCTTACTTCACTCTCCACGCGTTGAAAATCTTGTTGTTACTCGTCGCGGTAAGGCAAGAAGAGCTAAGCTATACTACCTTCGTCAACGTGTTGGTAAGGCAGCAAAAGTCAGAGAAAAGAAGAACTATTAATCAAAGGACCCTCGGGTCCTTTTTTTGTCAAGGGAGATAATATGAACATTAACTGGTTTCCCGGTCACATGAAAAAGGCGACCGACCAAATCAAGGAAAAACTGAAACTCGTCGATTTATGCTGTGAAGTCATCGACGCAAGAATTCCGTATTCCAGCAGAAACTTGATGGTGGAGGAAGCGACCAAAACTAAACCCCTCTTATATATCATCAATAAAAGCGATATGGCCGATCCGAACGAGACAAAAAAATGGTTGAATCACTTTGAACAGGAAGGGAAGAAGGCGCTAGCGTTCAATGCCCAACAAGACAATAAAACGAAACTGGTCTATCAGGCAGCTGCTGAACTAATCTCCGATAAATTAGAAAACCGTAAAGCCAAAGGTATCGAGAAAGAAGAGATTCGCATGTTGGTCTTCGGCATTCCGAATTCCGGAAAGTCTACCTTCATCAACAACTTGTCCAATCGAAGGAGCGCCAAAGTTGGCAACAGGCCTGGTGTGACGACAGCTCAACAGTGGATCAAGACAAACGAAAACCTCTTGCTCATGGATACGCCAGGCATCCTTTGGAATAAATTTACCGGCACCCAGGCTCTCCATCTGGCTTATACAGGGGCAATCCGAGACGAGGTTTTGGAGTTGCAAGAAATAGGCTTCTCTTTCATCAAGGACATGTTGAAGAACAACGAGGAAAAGTTGATCAAACGCTATCAAATCGATGAGGGATTGGAACCTATTCAAGCCATGGATCAAATTGCTGAAGATAGGGGGGCAATCAGCAGGGGTGGCGAAATCGACTATCACAGGGCTGCCCAGATAATCCTTGATGACTTCCGCAAATTAAGGTTGGGACCGCTGACTCTAGAACGTGTCGAGGATTACCATGGTAAGAGATGATTGGACGGAAGAAAAGCTCCTTCTTTTAAATGAAGATCTTAAAAACTATGATTTAGTTTGCGGCATAGATGAAGTCGGCAGAGGGCCTATCGCAGGTCCGGTTGTTGCCTGCGCTATCGTCATGCCAAAGGAAGATCCCATAATTGGTGTAACTGATTCAAAGAAACTAAGCGAGAAGAAAAGAAATATCCTCTATGATATGATAATTAACCAGGCCAAAGGTTGGGGAATTGGCCTAGTTGATGAAAAGACGATTGATGAGATTAACATTCGTCAGGCTACCCTTCTTGCGATGAAGACAGCCTTGGAAGGAATGAAGACAAGGGAAGGTTTACCACTGAAGCCGGATCTTGTCCTTGTTGATGCCGAGACTATAGAGACTGATATCCCCCAGATTGGGATTATTAAAGGCGACTTGCGTAATTATACGATCGCCTGTGCTTCAATAATTGCCAAGGTCACAAGAGACCGGCTGATGATCGAGTATGGCAAAAATCATCCAGCTTATCTTTTTGAGAAGCACAAAGGTTACGGCACTAAAGCGCACTATGAGGCAATAAAAAGTCACGGTTTACTTCCAATCCATCGCAGAAGTTTCATCCATGGAGAGGATCTTTTTATTAATGAACAGTCATTTACACCAGCAGATTCTAAGGAAACCCCAACAGGACCAATTATCTAGATACAACGATAGAAAACTTCCCAGTGGCCGGTTGGCAGAACAGGAAGTACAAAAGTTCCTCGTTAGCGAGGGCTTTGAAATCCTTGCTGTCAACTACCATAGCCGCCAAGGTGAACTAGACATTATTGCCTACAAGTCCGGCTTAATGATTTTTGCCGAAGTTAAAGCAAGGAAATCAATTAAATATGGTCAGCCCTTTGAATTCGTAACTGAACTCAAGCAGAGGCGAATTAAGCAAACTGCCAAGATCTACCTGCAGCACTGCTATAAAGAATTAGAAGACCAACCCGTCAATTTCCGCTATGATGTCTTTTCTTTTTTGCTCTCCAGCAAAGAATGCATCTGGTACACTGACGCATTCCAAGGGGAGGCCTAAGATGACTTACACCAATGATTTAGGTCACCGAGAGTGGTTCCTTCGAAGATCTCTAGAGAATAGAAGTTCCCAACAGATTATAGAAGAATTAGAGAAGGTAGATAATCAGGGTGAGTTATCGGAAATGGCCTTTACAAGAGACGGGGATAACAACTTACAGGAGAAACTAGATACTTGGAAATCTTTAGAAGAAAAGGGTTACTGGTATCTGACGATTCTGGATAAGGACTATCCCAGCTTGTTAAAGGAAATTCCTAATCCTCCAGCTATACTTTTCGGAATAGGTGCTAGGAGTGTACTCTCAGAGTTCTCTATTGCCATTGTTGGTAGCAGGAACGCCTCGGATTATGGCCTTTATGCTGCCGAAAAGATAAGCCGAGAACTGACACTTGATGGGGTGGCGGTGGTTTCGGGATTGGCGATAGGAATCGACTCCACCGCCCACGAAGCTTGCTTGGAATATGGTGGAAAAACTATAGCTGTATTGGCTTGCGGCATCGATACCATTTACCCGAGAAGAAATATCGGGTTGGCTAGAAAGATTATTGGCAGTGGTTGTATTATAACGGAATATCCGCCTGGTTCACCGCCTTTAGGCTACCACTTCCATGAAAGAAATCGAATACTATCCGGCTTGGCCCACGGCGTGATTGTCGTTGAGGCAAACCGAAAATCGGGGACAATGATTACTACTCGACACGCTGGCGATCAGGGAAGGGAAGTATTTGCCATTCCCGGGAACATCAACCAACCTAGAAGTCAGGGGACGAATGAACTTATCCAACTGGGTGCAAAGCTTGTGATGGATGTCAGCGATGTGGCATCGGAGTTTGCCTCTTGGCCAAAAAGGGTAAGGCAAAGCTTAATAAAGTTGGCTAATGCCAATGAAAGTGCTATATATAAACAAGTGGAAAGTGAACCAAAAACTTTCCAAGAATTACTGGATATAACAAAGATGAGCATCAATGATTTATGGGCAACCATTACCAGCTTAGAGATGCAAGGCTTGCTAATCGAGAATAATCATGGTAAATATGAATGGTTAAAGGAATAAAAAGTAACCGGATGAAGGGTGGATATGTCAAAAAACTTGGTCATTGTAGAGTCACCTACAAAAATTAAAACAATTGCTAGAGTTTTAGGCAAGGATTACACCGTGTTAGCTTCTAAAGGGCATCTCCGAGATTTGCCTAAGAGCCAATTTGGTGTGGATATAGAAAATCAGTTTGAGCCTAAGTATATTAACGTGCGCGGTAAAGGCAGCACAATTAAGGAACTTCGTGAAGCAGCAAAGAAGGCGGACAAAGTTTATCTCGCTACGGACCCTGATCGCGAAGGAGAAGCAATCTCATGGCACCTTGCCCATATTCTTGATTTAGACGAAGGAAAGCAAAATCGAGTCGCCTTTCAGGAAGTCACAGATCAAGGTATTAAAGAGGGCATGAAAAATCCTCGGAAAATTGATATGGACCTTGTCGATTCACAGCAAGCGAGAAGAATCATGGATAGGATTGTGGGTTACGAGATTTCGCCTATCTTGTGGAAGAAGGTGAAAAGTGGTCTATCTGCGGGTCGGGTACAATCAGTAGCCTTAAAGTTAATCGTAGATCGAGAGAAAGAAATCGATGCTTTCGTTGCTCAGGAATACTGGTCGATTCATGCCAACCATAAAAAGGATGGCATGCGCTTTACATCCGATTTCTTTGGGAAGCTTACCGGCGATAAGGCTAAGAAACTGGACTTGCCTAATGAAGCAGAGACGGATAAGGTCATCGCTGAACTTGGTGATCATTTCATCATTGATAGCGTGAAGCAGAGCAAAAGAACGCGTAAGCCGTATGCTCCTTTTACAACGTCTACGCTTCAACAGGAAGCTTCTCGTCGTCTAGGTTTTTCTACTTCGAAAACCATGATGGTTGCCCAACAGCTATATGAAGGCATCTCTTTAGGTGCCGATGGACAAGCCGGTTTGATTACGTATATGCGTACTGATTCTACTCGCCTATCCAATCAGTTTATTGAAGAGACAAAATCACTGGTAACAGATCAGTTTGGACCTTCTTACGCAACCAAAGGCATCCACTATGGCGGCAAAAAATCTGCACAGGATGCCCATGAAGGTATTCGTCCCTCCTATGTTAACCGACAACCGAACAGCATTAAGTCGTATCTTAGTCCAGACCAATTTAAACTCTATGATTTAATTTGGCGAAGAGCAGTTGCCTCCCAAATGAAATCGGCTACGTTTAAATCAACAACGGTAAAACTCAGCTCCAATGGTTATGAATTCCGAATTAACGGAATTGAACCGGTATTCGATGGTTATCAGAAGGTTTGGCCTGTAAAAGATTCGACTGTCGTTCTACCTGCCCTCAGTGAAGGTGAACAATTGGCTATCGAGAAGATAGAGAAAAAGCAGCACTTTACCCAGCCTCCAGCGCGATACACGGAAGCCTCCTTAGTCCAAGCCTTGGATGAAAATGGGATAGGAAGACCATCTACTTATTCCGCAACGATAAAATCCATTCTTACAAGAAGGTATGTCGAGCTAAAAGAAAAGAAATTTTTCCCAACGAAGCTAGGTGTTAATGTAAACGAACTATTGGAGAAATCTTTTTCAGATGTTATCAATAAGCAATTCACAGCCAATATGGAAGAACGACTGGATGATATCGCCGAAGGCAAGGTGAATTGGCGAGACCTTATGCAAGAGTTTTATACCATCTTCTCTAAGGATTTGGAAAAGGCGAAGGCTGACGATGCTTCCTATAAAGTTCCAGACAAGAAGACAGGGGATAAGTGCCCTGAGTGCGGTGGCGATCTACTCATTAAACATGGCCGAAATGGGGACTTCATCGGCTGTTCCAACTTTCCCGAATGCAAGTTTACCGAGAGCATTATTAAAAAGGTTGGCGTTGCTTGCCCTAAAGATGGGGGAGAAATCGTAGAGAAGATCTCAAAGCGGGGAAAGGTCTTTTATGCTTGCAATAATTATCCCGCATGTGATTACGCGGTTTGGGATAAACCTACTGGAGAAAAATGCCAACTTTGCGGTGACTTGATGGTTCATCGGAAAAACAGAAAAGAAAATCGAGTTTTTTGCGCAAACGAGGAATGCCCAAATCACAACTTATAGTGACTATAGCTTGATTTCAGGAGCGTTCTGTGATAGTATTAATCGGTATTTCGCACGCCAATTGAATATTTGCTTTGTGTGCCCTATGGGTTAGGAGCGAATTTGAGAGAGGCGGAGGAAAAAAACACAACAGGAGGAAACAAATGGCAGTAGTAACAATGAAGAGTCTGTTAGAAGCAGGTGTGCATTTCGGCCACCAAACAAGAAGATGGAACCCTAAGATGGCAAGCTACATCTTCACTGAAAGAAATGGTATACACATCATCGACTTGCAACAGACAGTAACATTAGTAAATGAAGCTTACGAAGCTGTTCGTCAAGTAGCAGCAGACGGTGGAAAGGTTCTATTCGTAGGAACGAAGAAGCAAGCTCAAGATGCTATCGCATCTGAGGCGAAGCGTTGCAACCAATATTATGTCAGCCAGAGATGGTTGGGTGGTATGCTTACTAATTTCCAAACTATTGAAAAATCAATCAAGCGTTTAGAAGCTCTTGAAACCATGTCCGAAGATGGAACTTATGACCTTCTTCCAAAGAAAGAAGTTATCCAACTTGAGCATGAGGCAGAGAGATTAGAGAGATTCCTCGGTGGAATTAAAGACATGAAGGGTCTTCCCGATATTGTATTTATCGTCGATCCTAAGAAAGAATATATTGCAGTTAATGAAGCTCATAAATTGAATATCCCTATCGTTGCTATCATGGACACTAATGCTGATCCTGATGAAGCTGATTACGTCATTCCAGGTAACGACGACGCTATTCGTTCCGTTAAATTGATGACTTCAATTATGGCCAATGCGGTTATTGAAGGACGTCAAGGCGAACAAAATGAAGGCGCTGAGGACGTTGCAGAGGCTCAAGTAGCTGAAGATATTAAAGAAGAGAGCGAAGACACAGCTGAAACAGAAGAAGCTGTAGAAGAAGAGCACGCAGCAGAGATTGAAGAAGCTGAAGCAGAAGCTGAAGAAGCTCGTGTTGAAGAAAAAGAAGCTGACGAAGAATAAGTTTGAACTAAGCTGAAGGAGGCAACTGTGGATATTAAAGCAAGTGATGTAAAAGCATTAAGAGATATGACCGGTGCTGGGATGATGGACTGTAAGCACGCTCTAGTAGAAGC
>CAYMYX010000009.1:0-48211 GCA_964394795.1 uncultured Peptoniphilaceae bacterium | reverse complement strand
GAACCCGGGATACCGCCGTGAAAGGGCGATGTCTTAACCGCTTGACCATAGGGCCGCACAAAAAGGTTACTATGACAGTATATCTAGAACTTTGCACGGTGTCAACTCAAATTCAACTTCTTTTGGGTTTCTGGGTAAAATCCTAGAGCTGAAACCAGCGACGTACATTATTCTATTTGAAATCGACTTTACTGTCAAGCGGTTTTTCATCAAATCTTTTATAAAAAATCTCCCGTCAGGAGATCATCCATCATTTTCCCCTGGGCATTCTCGAGGTCCAATCCTTGAATCCTCGCCAAAGTTGGCGCGATATTTAACAGATTCCCCCGGTCTTCCTTTCGGTAGCCTTCCTTGAAGGATGGCCCCAAGCCAAAGAAGACGGCATCATACTTTTCCTTATCGGGGTGGTAGCCATGGTTAGCCAGGTGATACTTTGCCTCCATCGCTGCGCTTTCCGTTCCGCCGAAGTATTCGCTAAAGCAATAGCCCCTCTTTGCCTCTAGCATGGCAAAAGCTGTGGTGTCCGTCTGCCACTTGATCAGGTCTTCCTTAAAGTAGAGGGCCTCTATGCCCTCCGTCTTTTCAGCATAATCCTTGAGGAAGTCAATCGACTTCTGTAATAAGTCCTTGTCGGCCAGTGAGGCATCCATCCCATAAACATAGCAGGACCCGCCCGCGGAATGGGGAACCAAGACGTAATTTGGAACGGTTTCCTTTTCTTCCACAATGAAGCCGGCCTCTAAGAAGTCCGTCAGCGGATAGATATATTCCGGCGTGTCGATTTGAGAGTGGTCGGAAAGGAAGACGAGATCAATCTCATCTCGGTCAGGCCTTGCCTCCCGCCAAGCCAAAATTTGCTGAATCTTCTCATCGATGCGGCCAATAGCTGCCTCGATTTCCGGGGTCTGGGTGGAGTAATGGTGCTTGTTGGTGTCCACATCCAGTAGATGGATGAAAATCAAATCAGGATCGACTTTGTTGATGAGGTATTCGGTGGCATGGATGGTGTAGTTGTCCAACTGAGGTTGCTTCACCCCATCCCTCAACTTCCCAAACTTCATTTCGATGGGGAGCATGGTCCGCAAGGTGGAGTTTCTCAAGGAAAGAAAAATCTGGTTCTCCCCTTCCTGGGTGGGGAAGATTTCGGCAAAGTTGGAGTCGATCTTTGCACTGGCACTTACCGGCCACAAAAAGGCAGCTACCTTCTTTTTGGCTCGCTTAGCGGCTTTAAAGAGGGTGTCCCCGTGGATATCCTCCTCATACCAAAACCAGGAATGTTTCTTTCGGTTAGGTTGGAAGCGTCGATTGTTGACGATGCGGTGGGAACTTGGCGGCCTACCGGAAATGATGCTCGCATGGGAAGGGTAAGTCAAGGTAGGATACACGCCTCGCATGCGAGGTACGTACGATCCCTTTTCCATCAAGGTCTTGAAGCCGGGAAGGCGCTCAAAAATGGGGGCATCGACATCCCCTAGCGCATCCAATGAAAAAACCCAAAGTTTCTCTCCCATCCACTTCCTCTTTCTCTATATCCCTAGAATTTATATGCTCTGATCCAAGCCAACTCTTCGTCCGTCAGGCTGGTGTCCTCTTGGCAGGTTAGAATCTCTGCCCCATCTTTCTTGATGGCGAATGTATGTTCAAACTGGCAGCTGGTTGAACCGTCGATGGTTCTCGCTGTCCACTCGTTATCGTCTAATCTCATTTGCCACGCCCCCACATTAATCATCGGCTCTACGGTAATCACCATGTTTTCTCTAAGCTTTGGACCGCGAACGCCGGTGTTGTAATGGGGAATCTGGGGGCTCTCATGCATTTCGGAGCCGATACCGTGTCCCACAAAATTACGTACTACGGAGAAGCCTTCTGCTTCGACATAAGTCTGGATGGCCTTGCCGATGTCCACGACGTGGTTGCCGACTTTGGCCGCTTCAATACCTTTGTAGAGCGCTTTTTCGGTTACTTCCATCAGTTTGGCGCTTTCTTCGCTGAGCTCGCCGACCGCGTAGGACCAACAGGAATCCGCGAGGAAACCCTTGTAGTTGACCACGTTGTCGATGGAGACGATATCCCCTTCTTCCAAAGGACGGTTTGTCGGATAGCCGTGGCAGATTTCGTCGTTGACGCTGGTGCAGAGGGCAAATGGATAATCCTGATAGCCTAACTGGGCTGGGATGGCATCCTTAAAATACATAAAAGATTCGGCAAAATCGTTAAGTTGCAGGGTGGTTAAGCCGGGTCGGAGGACCTCCTGGATGGCCAGGTGGGTTTTCGATACAATTTCCCCCGCTTCCTTCATGCCTTGTATTTGTTGATCGGTTTTTATACTTATCATCAGCTTTCCTTCCTCGCTTCTTTTCTTTGGTCAAAAAAATATTGACATTGTCACCCAACCTGAGCCGCTAGGTACAATGCCAATATACTATGTAATGAAAAACGGCTGCAAGCATCCCGGATTGGCTACATTGGGCCATCGGGTTATCTGCTTTGTTTCTTGCCCAAACCAACAGAAACACTGAGGGCATCTTCAATTTTTTCCATCATGTTCTGGTCGAATCGACCTATACGCTCCCGGAGTCTTTGCTTATCAATCGTTCGGATTTGCTCCAGTAAAATCACGGAGTTTTTTGGCAACTCACTGTGGTCTTGACTCACTTGAACATGGGTCGGCATGCGACTTTTGTTCAACTGTGAGGTTATCGCTGCAATGATTGTTGTCGGCGAGTACTTGTTGCCAACATCGTTTTGCAAGATCACTACGGGGCGTATGCCGCCTTGCTCAGAGCCCACTACAGGGCTAAGGTCGGCATAAAATAAGTCACCTCTTTTTATCTTCGGCATCTTACCCCCTTCATGCTCGCCATCGGGCTTTCCCAACAGCAAACTCATTTTATTATAGCATAAGAAAACCGGTCATCGCCAAAATCAGTTGTCGGTGAGCTTGGTGCCCGCCTCTTTCTTTAAATCGTCTCCCGCCTGCTTCTTCAGTTCCTTCAGGACATAGGGAATCTCTTCGATAATGTCCGAGGCAATGACGCCATCCTCTCCCTTATCGGCGGCGGCAAAGTCACCAGCCAGGCCATGTATATAAGCTCCCAACCGTATCGCTACAAACTTCTTGTAGCCAAAGCCTAGGAAGCCGGCAATCATGCCCGTCAGCACGTCTCCGGATCCAGCGGTGGCCATCCCCGGGTTCCCCGTATTGTTCAAGTAAAAGACTGACCCGTCTGTAATCACGGTCTCCGCTCCCTTGAGGAGGACATGGACATCGTGAGTTTTTGCAAAGTCCTGAGCGACCTGGATGCGGTTCGCCCGTATATGACTCAGCGAAGACCCGGTCAAGCGAGACATCTCCATCTCATGGGGTGTGATCACGGAGCTGGATAAACAATCCGCCAAGATAGCCCTATCTTGGGCAACGGCAAACAAGGCATCGGCATCCAAGACCGTTGGGATTTTGATGTTTTCCATGACATGGCGGAGCCACACGGAAATGCCGGACGATCTACCCAGTCCCGGTCCGATGGCCATACAATCGCAATGGGTAATTGCTTCCACCGTCTCTTTTGCATAGCTAGGCAGGAAGTAGCCCTTGCCCTCGTCTTCAATGCCGATGACGATGGCTTCCGTCAACTTGACTTGGACAACCTGCTCGATGGATTTGGGCACGACGACATAGACCAAGCCCGCTCCCGTTCGAAAAGCTGCTTTTGCGGCGAGACAAACCGATCCGGCCATGCCGACACTACCACCAACGATGGCTACCTTACCGTACTGTGACTTGTAGCCCTTCCGGTCCCTCTTCACCAAGGAAAGATTAAGTTCCTGGTCCATATGGAAGTTTTCTTCTAATACCAAGCCTTCCCGACCCGTCGCTACCGCAACGGCGACGTCCTCCTGGTGGCTGATGGAGATGTCCATACCAGTCAAGCCTAGCTCATTCAACATAGTCTTCCCGTTTTCAGAAAAGGAGCAATAGGGTTGGCCACTCCCCCCATGAAGAATTGACACATCATGGAAAGCAAAACGGCCAATGCCCGAACCGATAGCCTTGGCAACAGCTTCTTTGCCGGCAAAGAGGCCAGCTACGGTCTCTGCATTTCCCTTTCTCTTTTCAATATAGGCCCGTTCCTCTTTCGTAAAGACCCGCTGTAAAAAATTCTCGTGGTCCATCAATTTTTCGATTCGTTTCACTTGAACAATATCTATGCCTACTGCCAATTTAGGCCTCCTTCTCTGCTAAACGAGCCCAAGCCTCCTCCGCTTCCTCGCGTATTATTTCTTCTGTCCGCCCATCTTCTAGGGGCATATAAAAACCATTCTCCACTCGAACTTCACCGTTGACCACCGTCAGGACAACATCGCTGCCCGAAGTGGAATACACTAGGGCTGCTTCAATGTCCTCCGGATACGGGGTGTGGTGGGCGTTATCAAAGTCGACCAAAATAAAGTCAGCCTTCTTGCCCACTTCGATGGAACCAATCTCATTTTCCATACCCAGGGCTATGGCCCCATTTATGGTGGCCATGCGGAGCATATCCCTCGCCGTCACTTCCAACGGATTCAAGGAGTAGCCCTTCTGTATTAAAGTTCCTAGGTACATTTCCCGGAACATGTCCTGCTTGTTGTTGGAACTCGCTCCGTCGGTACCTAAGCAGACGTTGACGCCGCCGTCTCGTAATTTCTTGACGGGCATAAAACCACTGGCCAACTTCATGTTGCTTGCAGGGTTGTATACGCAGCTTACCTTATTTGCCGCCAGAAGCTCTATGTCCCTAGCGTCAACCCAGACGGCATGGCCCACTATGGTGGACTCGGTCAACATCCCCATGTCATGGAAGACTTCAACAGGACTTTTGCCATGTTCTTCCCTGCACTCGTCATTCTCCCTTTTCGTTTCCGAAATATGGATATTGAAGCCCATGCCCAGCTCGTCTCCCAAAGCCTTCTGTTCAGCCAAGGACTCCTTGGTGTTGGTGTAGATGGCGTGAGGGCCAATCATGACGGTGATCATATCGTCGTTGAAACCGTGCCAATTCTGATATAGTTCCCTCTGCTCTCGGATTCTGGTCCCGTCGTCAGGTCCCGTCATGCCCCGGCTCAGCCGAGCCCGGATGCCCATCTGACTCACAACTTCGGCAACCCCATCCATCTCATAATACATGTCAACGAAGGTGGTGGTGCCCGTCAGAAGCATCTCCAGGATATTCAAGGCTGAGCCCTTCATCACATCTTCCCGTGTCAACAGCGCCTCCTTGGGGAAAATGTACTTCTCCAACCAAGTTTGTAAATCCACGTCGTTGCCGTAGTTGCGGAACAAGCTCATCCCGATGTGGCTGTGCATATTGATTAGACCAGGCATCAGTATTGTCTTCGTGCCATCGATCACTTGCTGGTAACCCTCGCCGTCAGTCTGCAAGTCCTTGCCAATGGCAGCAAAGCGGCCATCCTTGACAAAAACATCCACATCTTTAAGTATCTGGTTGTCAGCGTCCATAGTGACAACCGTCGTATTCTTAACGAGCATCGAGCATCTCCTCCTCTAACTTTTCTTCTTGGGTTAGTGATTCACTCAGTACCGCTTGATAGCGCGCCGTAACCGTCTTCATCTTCTCTTTGTCATCCTTGCAATCTTTCAGAATGCCGATGAGCTGCTTCTTCAGTCTAAGAATATTTCGGTCGGTAAAATAGTCTGGTTTCAGGTCGCTGACGAAATAGTCGATGGTAATTGTCACAATCTCCTGGACATCTTCCTCATAGTTTTGATAGTCCATATCGTAGCGAACGAAAGCATCGCGGGCCATCTTAAAGACTCTAAAATACAGGTAATCCACAAAGTTTTGGTAGATCATGCGAGGATCGTCATCCGGATTCAAATCAAAGAGGATGCAGACGATCAAATTCCAGATAATCCCTGCATTCATCTCCTCTTCCACCTGCTTGCCCAGACGGTCTAAATTGTCGCCATTGTACACAATTGGTGGAACGAAATTAATCGTCTCTCCAAAGCCCAAACTATGGAAGTTGCTCTTCATCGCTTCATCCATGATGCGGACAAACTCACCAGCCAAGCTTTCCCTGGACTCATACTTGACCCAGTCGAAGAGGAAGCTGGTAATCACATCGATGGATGACCGGAAATCAAAAACTAGGCCGTCAACCTCACGAAGCGGCGTGATATACATATCCTGGAGGGTCCGCCCAATCACTGCCTTGATCTGATTCTGGGCATCATGCTTCTCGGCAGAATCCAAGGACCGCAAGTGGTTGTACACCATCTCTAATTGCTTATCGATGATGGTCAAGTCGCCCTTGATGGACCCCATCATCTCCCGGACGAAGTCGCCGGTCACAACATAGTTGTAGTTCTTATACAAGATTTTATGGTCAATTTCATTCCAAAAGACATTTACAATCGATTTAATCTGCAACTCAAAATTGAAGACCCTCTTCCCCAAATACCGACCATCTACCCGGTAGCTGGAAAAGCCGTTCTTCTGCATCAAGGGTTGCTTCTCATCTAAGTTCAATTCGATCTTTGGGTTGATATCCGACTTGTAATAACCGTCGGACATTCGGTTAGGAAAGTGGCGAAAAAGCTCTTGGAAAATATAGTATTCATCGTTCATAAAACGGCACTCAATCCGACAGCCGATAATATCTGAGATAGTATCGAAAATCTCCGATGGCGTCTTATAGTACTTCTGATAATTCTGACGAATAATTTTTTCCTTCAGGCTCTCGTCTTCTTTGATTCTGGAGCTGTAATTGATGAAGCGCTCGTTCTCCGAAAAGGTGGAGAATATCACATGGTCAATTTCTCTCTTCGCTTCATCTATTTCGAAACGCAAGTCCCGTTTATAGTCGATTACCTCGTCAATAAATTCGAATATTTTTAGTTTCAGCGTACTCACCTACTTTCCGAAGGAGTCCAACAATCCGTACTCCTCCATTAGATTCAACGTTGCTTGCAGCATCCGAGCGGTAATTCCCCAGATCACTTTGTCTTCCCAATAGTAGAACATCACCTGATATTCACCCCTATCCCACCGGTACTTTAAACCATTGGGGACATCCTGGTACGGAAAATTCTCATCGATTACCATCGACAGCTTATTCTTGTAGATTCTAGGTTTCTCTTCCTTAAAGAAAGACAGGGGAACCAAAAAGGTGGACTTCACCTCATCATCGCTAAAGGTCCCCTCGTAACCCTCCAACACTGCCGCAAAGGGGTGGACCTTTTTCGCCGACGGATTGATCAGAATATCTCCGGGGCCGAGCACCTGTATCTGCTCTCTTTCCACCAAAAGCTCCTCCATCGTCTCCCTGATAGCGGCTTCCTCGTAGCTTTCCCCCTCTTCAACGGCTCCACCAGGAAAACTTACCTCATCTGGCTGGGTCTTCAGTTTGCTGGACCGCTCCTCAAAAAGCACAGCAAAGCCGTCCTCCGTTCGCACCAGCGGAACCAGGACTGCATAGCTTCGCCATTCCATCTCACTAATTATGCCCGCCTCCCTGTCTCGGAAGGCCTCAAAAGCTTTCTTATTGTCCATCGTCCTTTGACTCCGGTTTATACAGCAATTGAAATCCATTATTCTGGGCATCTTCCAAAACCTGGTTCCGTCTCACGTCTCCAACCTTGTACTTCTTTACTACTTGATCCGTAAAAGTATCAACCCTTTGGTTGGCATTACGAAGGTCATAATACGTATGCATCACCGTATCGTAATCCTCCAAAGCCTCCACGTAATCGTCCCGCTTCACATAGCTGTTCTCAAAGAAGCGAAACTCCATGGGCATCCTCGGCTTAAGCTCCGGTGCCTGATTAGGCTTCCCGAACAATAAGCCCACGACGGGGAAGGTTCCCTCAGGCAAGTCCAATATTTCTATGATCCTCGTTGGATTATTCAACACGTTCCCAATAAAAACACCGCCCAAGCCCAAAGACTCAATCGATGTCAAGACATTAGAAGCCGTCAAGGCCGCATCCGTAAAGCCGGAGAAGAAGTGATCCATCCCGTATGCCAAGTCAGGCTCGCTGCCCTTTTGCTTCGAAATATTCACGTTACGGTAATTATCCACGATGAACACCCATAGCTCAGGTGCCCTCGCCACATACTCTTGCTTTGCGACTTCCATTATTTGTTTCTTCTTTTCAGGATCCGTCACCCTGACTATAGCGCTGGATTGAAGGCCCATCGACGTCGCCGTGTGTTGGGCTACTTCCACCAGTAGTTCAATAACTTTTGGGTCAACCGCCTCATCCGTGAATTCACGAATTGACCGGTGATTTAGAATCGTCTTAATTGTTTCGTTCATGTATAACTCCTTTGCTTATCATCCTGCGAGAAACCTCGCCCGCTAACTTTATATACCCATCAATGAAAGCGTTGTCTCCCTATTATTTTACATGAAAAAACCTATTAAATCCGAGTCAATCGCATTTAATAGGTTTAAGATTTTATTATTCACTTACCGAACACCATAGAGGGCGTGGGCTAACTTCATTCGAAGCTTAATCCGCGCCTCCTTAGAATAGTAGGGTGTCTGCGTACGTATCGTTTGATCGATTCGAACCTTCTCATTGGACAAATCCAAATTCAAGCCCTTAATCGTCGCAAACTCCTCGTCGTTTCTCGTCCTGCGGAAGGTCAATATTGCCTTAGCAACCTCTTGGCTATACTCCAAGTATTCCTCGTTGATACAAGAAACCGTCTCTAAAGTCACATTATTCCCATCAATCTCAATGATGCGGATCGTTGGTTCATCTAAAATATCGTTAAACTGGAGAAATGCCCAATTGTTCTTTACACTAAAACGGTCCTTATGAAGGTGGCCATTCACATAAATTCCACCATTATCCTTGGTCTCCAAGACATCCATCAGGCTAAAACCTTCGATAACCTGTCCACGGTCATCTAAGATTTCAATTCTCGATATTGGATGGTGAGCAAAGACAATGCAGAGCTTATCCTCAGCCTCTTCAAACTCCTTCTCCAACCAGAGCACCTGTTCCATGCTCATTCTTCCCGACTTCTTTCCAGGGTGGCGAGCACGAGAGGTATCCAAGAAAATCAGCTTCGCTTCAGGATGGTCCTCCGACCAATACAAATCCATATTGGTCAATCTCTGATAAGACTTCTTTGAGAACTTATAAAGATCGTGGTTACCAACAACTTGCAAGAAGCGCTGATTATCTTTCTTCGCCTCCTCAATGATGGAGTAGACGCCACGATATTCAGCCAAAGCACCAAAGTGAGTAATATCACCCAAAGACAAATATAAATCTGCCTCCTGTGCAAAGAAGGTTCTAAAGAGCCTAGTATAAAATTTATGGTTTATGCGTCGAAGATAGTCGCCCTTCCAACGCATACTAGAATAGTGGGTGTCTCCCATGCAGACAATGCGCATAGGTTCTCCTTTCTTTCTACTCGATTTATTGTAAACAATCCAAGTAAAAATCGTGCTTATGTCGTGTAAATTTTAGGCAACTCCCCAAAATTCACTAATTCTTAATATTATGCAATAAAACTCACTTTTATTCGTTTTCCAATATCCTCTTCCAGACTACATTCATCTAGAAGTACTGCCCATCATAATACTACTTTTTGTTGCCTCTCGCAAGAGCTTTCACTCGAAACTTCGCCATTTTCAGGCTAATTGCTACCGTTTCTTTAACTATTTCTAAATTTTTGAAACCCCATTAATTGGGAAATTGTTTGCCTGATTAACTATTTCCTAATGTTTATATTTACCCAAAAATCACGAAGACAGACCTGACCACTCACTAGGTCCTCGACGCTTTGCGTCTGCGGATTTCGTTCGTGGACAGGTCTGTGCTGCACGGGGGCTTGAGTTTGGAAACAGAAGAAGTATGGCATCTCGAAATAAAATCTACCTGGAAATCGAAAATACTTATGTGGGTAAGAAATACCATGAACAAGGCATCTCTAGACTTTCGAATTCCTGAAGGAGGCCACCCATGCCAAAGACGAATGATCAAGGAAATCTCATGCAAACCATCCAGAGTGAATACTTGGAACAGCTAAGAAGGTTTGAGGCTTCAGCGTCTAGAGAAGACCAAGCAAGAATCATCTTTGAGCTCCGTAAACGATTCAAATTATAAGAGATTCTTGCAGCAACAAGCTTTCCTAAATCAACGTACATGTATTGGCAGAAGAAATGGAAAGAGCCAGACAAAGATGAAGCGTTAAAAAGGAAATGCTCCGAATCCATTCAGAACATCCCAATTATGGCTATCGGAGAGTTCATGCGGAATTACGAGAAAAGGGATGGGAAATTAATCGCAAAAAAGTACAACGTCTATGCCAAGTTCTAGGTATTCAAGTAAAAGGCTATTGAGCGAAGTGACGAAGGTGCCGTACTGTAAAAGTCTTCGATTCCCACGTGTAGTGTTTACCGAAGAACCATACTTATGTTGTTTTCAGGCTCAAGCCCCCATGTATCAAAAAACTACCCCCGAGCGGTATCCGCAAGCGCGTAGCGCTGAGGACTTAGCGAGGGGGTAGTTTTTTGCTCTAACATTCATCACATGCACTAATCGATGCCTCCATCCCACTAATCCACGACTCACTAGGTAGAACAATTGCGTCTTCCCGTTATAGAACATCCTCATGCAAGGAATAAAGTTATTATTCTGCTGGCTTTGCAGCACTTTATAATCTGTGGATAGGAATTCGGCATTCTCCGCAAGGATATAGGCGAAGTTCCGTCCACATTCGATCTCTTGTAGTTTTCCTGATTCAAGTAATTGATCCATGGTCACCCTTCTTCTCTTCATTAAACCATCGCTTGGGCATTTTCCTAAGTAAACCAACAAGGAAAGTCATTTGACTTTCCTTGTCAGCCTATAATCTTATGCAGCTTCGCTCGGATTTTCTTCTTTCTTCCTCCTCTTTAACAAGATGAAGAAAGCAATTAAGAGTAGCGCAGCTGTGATGGCAGCCACTGAACCCCACAACAAGGTTGGGTTCGCTTGGAGTCGAACGAATAAGTTAGTTGACAGCGTGACGTTGGAGTTAAAGCTATAAGCACTAGCAAAACCATCATCTGCAGTGTCCGTAATATTTCCAGCCTGATCTTCTACGACAATACGGATGTTTTGGATATCCGCCTTCTCATAGAGGGTGAAGGACCCGCTGTAGTTATTTGGATCCTCAAAGTCAGTGATTTCTTCCAATAACTCGCCATTGACATAGACCTTAATCGACTTCAAGCCAAGAGCATCAAAGACGGTGTAGTTCACCACTTGCTCGCTGGCATCGATAATTGGCTCTTCCAAGCCGGTGATGCTCGTAATCTCAGGGGGTGTATTGTCTACCGTAAAGATAATCTCCTGATTTTGGGTGGCGTTCTCTGGCGTATTACCCGCTTCATCCACAGAGCTAATCGTAATCTTGTAGACACCATCCTCTTTAAAGTTGTCCTTGCTGATGACGTAGCGGTACTCGTACCAGCCACTTTCGCCGATAACGGCTACCGTGTTTTCTACCACAACAAAGTCATAGATTACATCTTCTAAAGGTTTACCGTCGCGAGTGATCGTTACCTTTACGCTACCGCTCTTAATCTTGTCCGGATTGACTTCAAGGAGTTCAATATCCTCATCCACTGCCTTCACCGTGCGACCACCGTTGGCAATCAAGTCGCTGAGGTAGCTTCCATACTTGTAGACCGAACCAAACCGGTTAATCGAGAAGGTAACCGTTTCTGTTGCAGTATTACCTGCCTTATCCACGATGGTTACCGTCAAAGTATAGATACCGTCATTCTCACGAACTTTCTCGAAGGTATCGAAGCTGGCGAAAGCGCCCTCTTCATTGAGTTGCAATCCGCCAGACAAGAACTTGTCGGTCACGTCTTCCCCGCGAACGCCGTAACGGTCACGCGTCAAGGTTATTTCATAAGTGTCAAAGTTTAGATCCACAAGTTCAATCGATGGAACGACATCGCCTTGGAAGGCCTTACCGTTTCCATCTTGTCCGTTGAACAGAATCTTTGGTGCTTCGATCGTCGTATCAATCAACATCGTATTTGATTGATAGCTTTGCATTGTGTTGCCAGACTTGTCACGGTAAGACACTTCAATCACGTAGCTTCCGTCCCCACTCAAGGTCAACGTGCCCACGTGGTGGTCCGTCGAAGTTGAAGACCAATTAGCCGTAACCGTGCTTCTCACTCCGTCCTTCGTTACATTGACGACAACATCATTGGCATCAAAATTCGCTTCATTAATCTCAATCGTTGCGACGATGTCATTCGCATAGTAATGGACATCATCATCGATTGTGTATGCTTCATTGTAGGAAATATTGCTGGTTGGGGAGATATTGTCTACGATCAATCGTTGGCCATCCCTCAACTGGCTCGTATTCTGGGACCGATCTCGTGCAAAGAACTCGACATTACCATTGAATTGGTTGCCGACGCCTAAAGCAGACCTTGGAATCATAAAGGTTGCTGTAGCAATTCTTCCTCCATTGCTATAGGTGATATTTGCCGATGACAACAATTGATTCAGAAGCTGGCCATTCACCGAGCTCACATTCGCCGCGTTAATATAGCTGTACTCGAAGCTTTCAATACCGGCTGTGCTATCCGTCGCACTGATTGTTACAGTAATCATACTGTTGTAATATGAGTAGTTACTTATCGTACTCATCAGCGAACCGCTGTAGCTTACCGTCAAGTCCGTTGGATTCGTTGCATCCACTGCGAAGTTATCCATCGCATAGTCTGCTGCTGGATTTTCCGCCAAGTCGGTGTAATCAATATCAAAGGTATAGTTAGCATCGCCAAAATAGTTGATGGTCATCGTGTGAACATCGCCCGAACTTGACCATCCGGATTGAGACACATAGTTAGCCACATTCAATGGTTGCCCACTGACATCTGTCGCCGTAATTCTCAAATCCACATCCGCAGCATTGAAGTTTCTCTCCGTAATCGTCACCGTCGCGGTTCTGCTCGAACCATAGTAGTCACGACCATTGAGTGTACTTTGAACCGCATTGTTGTTGTAGCTCACGTTGATGACAGGATCCACCGTATCGACGATGATGCGGCCGCTATCCAACGAATCCATAACATTGCCTGAACGGTCAGTGTAGTCGAGGTACAGCTGGTAAATACCATCGCCATTTGATGCAAAGCTAGCGGTATGAATGTCGCCATTACTCGTCCAATTTGCACTTTGGACCTGTCTTGCTCCATCAGCTCGGCTCACGGTAAATCTTGGATCTGCTGGGAAGAAGTTTGCTTCGTTAACTGTATATTCAGCAGTATACGTGTCGTTATAATAGGATGTTGCGTTATGCTCACGAACGGATTGAGCATCTGTAAAGCTGCCTACTGGCGCAATCGTGTCCACTACAAATCGATTTATATCTTCAATGGTGAACGCTGGAAGTTTATTGCCAAAATTATCGACTGCTCTAACTTCTATGTGGCCACGGTATTCTCCAGTAAAATCAGCAGGTAATAGTATGCTTGATGTTGCATAGATACCGTTAGATTCTTCTATATTTAGTGTTGGTTGGAAAAACGATCCTCTATTGACTCCACTTGCGGTTGGTTCTTGGATGTAACGCCACTCATAATTGGTCACACCTGAAATTTCATCACTAGCTCTAAAAGTTATTGTTACACCAGGCGCATTGTCATAGAACCGATACAATAATCCGTTATAAGGTGATTCTGTAATTGGCTGGCTGTAACTAATCTCCACTTCACTAGGTGGAGTATTATCCTGAGTGAACGTGATATCTTCTTCCTGTGGGGCTGGATTACCGGCAGGGTCTGTATAAGAAACGGAAATTACATAGTTGCCATCCACATAATCCCTAATGGTTAGCGTATGAGTAATACCATCAGTCGTCTGCCATTCGCCATTTTGCAGAATATCTTGGACATCTGTTGGATTTTCAACCGCTGATCCATCAAGGCGGGTTGCGGAAACATTTACTACGATATCTTCAGGAACAAAGTTTTCTTCCACAAAGGTGAAGGTGGTCGAATAATCTTGGTTCTGAACCATGGTATAGCTTGGTGCGGTATCATCGACAATGATAGTTTTTGTGGATAAGGAAACCTTCTCATTTCTTGAGCGATCAGTGTAGCTGACATCGATGGTGTATTCGCCATTTGGACGAACAGTTAGATCGCCAAAGTGCTTGTCGTCGCCTTTCAAGCTTTCCCTGCTGTCATATGGATTGTCATCCCAAACGATATCTTGGAGCTCGATCTCCTCGCCGTCTTTCGTAGCACGGATTACAACGTCTTCAGGATAGAAGTTCGCTTCCTTCATTTCGACTTCTGCTACTACCCAATCACGAGAGTATAGTATATCTGGATCAGCTGCAGCTCCGTCGTAATCAGGATTCATCCCATATCCATAATAATTAATCTTCGCCACAGGGTTAAGGGAGTCCACTATTACAGTGATTTCACGACCGAGGTCATTGAAGACTTCGCTTACAGATCCAGCAACGTCTTTAGCTGTGAAAGAGAACGTTCCGTTGTACTGTAAATTGGCAATCTCAGCCAATGGTAAAGATAATTTTCCTTGATAGCTATCGGTATCACCAATCCGTTCAGCAGGAACCGTACCCGTTCGAACAGGATTGTCCGATGCCTTGGCATCTTCACCTGGCGTGAATGTGTAGTTAAACTCTTTGACTCCTGATGTTACGTCATCAGCATAGAAAGTAATAACCGCTGCTTCACCTAGGTCGTCGTTTAAAATCGTCGCGTTATAGAAGAGGGTTATTGGTGCAGTAAACTCGGTAAAATCAACACCATGGAACAGGTCCACACTGTAAGACATATCTAGATTGGTTGGCGCTTCACTATCAATTTTCACCTCTGTGATAGGGACGGGCGCAGAAACAATTCCGTCCTTAAGCGTATGAGCATAGGCTAGCGGTGTTGGCTCGGTGTAGACCAATTGATGAGTGAAGTCCGCATCATCATTTGGGTTAGCCCCGATATGGCCAATTTCATACGTTAACGGTACTTCCGGCTCAGCCACTAGGCTCACCGTAATGGTTTCATTCTTAGTGTACCAACCGTTCGTGCTTTGAGGCGAAACGACATATGCGCCAGATGCCTTGATTTCACTAGGAATAGGGCCATAGTTAATCTTTAACGTATATCTCTCTTCTTCCTCTAGAGCAAATACTTGACGTCTTCCGCCGACGTCAAAAGAAAATTCTTCACGGTGGGCATAAACAGTCACATCGAAACCGGTGAAGTTTGCGGGATCATCTAAGAATTGTTGGAACATCGCATGGCCCAAATCATCATAATCAACGACTGATACGACTCCGGTTACTTCATCAATTTCAAGTCCTGCGTAATAGTTTGTCTTTTCGCCAGTTCCGGGTAGCTCGAAACTATAGCTCAAATATCTTGGATCGGTCATTCCACTCATATTCGGATTGATTAAGGAAACTCGTTGAGTTGATGCTGTCGTTTGCGTGCTTAGCGTGTACTCAACGACTGGACGCCGGAACTCGATAAAGTTAGCTTCTACCTCTGATAGTGAAGCGTAAATATTCACGCTTTTGCTTGCTGGGTAATAGATAGAGCCGTCTTCCTCGACCGTATAAGCCGTCACGGTGAAAGCGCCCGGTTGCAGGATAACCATATCTGCCGTATCGATTCCAGCTTCAAGTTGTTCTTTTGTTGCCAATCCGTCTCTTGGCTGAATCAGTTCATTGATTGGCGCCGAGGATAACTCAAGGGCAGTAAAGCGGTACTTGATTTGAGGGTTGTGATTCTGCGTCAAATTCGTGTGAATTATCTCTGCTGAAAAGTCATAGCCGTTTCGCTCAGATCCCGCTGTTGAATCAAAATTGATGAAACGGTTATCCTCATTGTTCTCATCATCTATAAATTGTAAATTGACGCTTGTTGGAGCGATGATTGCATATTCATTACCAAGAGCAACCATCACTTCATCATTTTCGACCTTGACTCTTGTTTGATTATCCGAATAAACAGGCTCTACGAAACTAACCGCTTTAGTGACGTAGTTATTCCTCTTCACTTCAAGATCGATCTCGTAGAAGCCAACCTCGCTTGCTCTTGGAAAACTATCGTTAACGCCTAAGGGTTCGCCACCTTGATTTGTAGCAAACACACTGACCACACCATTGGGATCGGTTCGGCGAATAGTGTAGAAGATGTCATCGCCTCTTCTAAAATTGTCTCCAGAAAGCCTAAACAGTTCTTTTTCGTTGCCGTCGTAGGAGGAGCGAACAGTTAAAGCGGTTAACTCGCTTGCTAGTATACCTTCGTTGACCGTGATCGTAACCGTACGAACAAAATCCGCATATCCGTATCGCGTGATGATTAAATCAAAAGTGTATGTTCCAACATCTCTAACATATGGTACATTTCGTTGTTCTTCTCCTAAAGTCCCGTCGTCATTATGAAGACGGTAATAAACTCTTGCCCAATCAGGGACTTCTACTTCGATTGCCGCATGATCCTGTCCGTCATATGGAAAGCTTGCGTTTGTCCCCTTAGTAACGCTATATGCATCCATTCCTGGGAGCAGTACCCAGCTGAATTCATTCTCGTTAATAGTGCCTTCGCGGATAACTGTTGTAACTGTAGCAGATTCTACTAGTCCAGATATATCATATATTTTTACATCAATAGTGTAGGTTCCTGGTGTTTTGATGACAGGTATATTTTTTTGCAATATAAGACTGTTGTAAACATCGCCATCTTCTTCATATATAGTGAAGGCAATAGTTTCAAGAGTTTTTAAATCCCTTGAAAGTGCAAAGGCTGGCGCTTCGCCATTAATCAGTTCTTGGTCAACACCAGTAATCTCAATTGCATTAGGGTCCACCGGAACTTCGACAATGACTGAAATTGTATTAGATGGCAATAGGAGAACTGAATCCTGTACTTGCACCACATTCTCTCCGGTAACAATATAGTTGAAATCTAAGAGATTTGGGAAAAACTTATCCGGGGTCGTTAAGGTGGCTGTACCGTCGTTGTCGGTTGTGACTGATCCTGCGTCTACTTCTGCGCCTAGCTCATACAAGATTTCAAGCCCTTCTGGATCTTCGGGGTTGATAATATCTTCTTTAGCCGTAATGGTATAGTCGACGATTGCACCAACTACAGGCGCATTTTCTTGGTCTACTACGGTCACGGTAATATCAGTTGTTTGAGCCTTTACAAAAGCTTGGAAAGGTATCGCCGTGAGCAAAATAAGTAGGGCAAGAAAGAGGGCTAAACCTCTTTTCTCTTTGTTGAAACTAATCTTCATCATTTCCTCCATAATCGTAAAATCGATAAGTCCTTACTCTATTACTTCTTGGGTCTCGGTTAACATGCTCTCTTCGAGAATGACAAAGGAATCCGAGGAGCTTGCTTCCCTAACCTTTCCAATCTCTGTATCTGTTTTCTTTTCTTCTAGACTTGGTGCTGTCAGGAGTGTGGTCTCTTCCATTACCCTTGAGGGGCTATCATCATCTAGGAGTTCGGTCACTTGTTCACCACCGTAGCCTCCATATTTTTGTTTGGTTTGCATCTCTTTGGTGAGGGAGGCGCGATTGTCATTGGCCGAAGGTCTGTGGTAGCCGCTGTAGGAGGATTTGGTATTCTCCTCGCGGAACTTGGCGATGGATTTCTTTGCGGTTCTTCCGGTCAAATCACCAAAGATGGTGGGGATGTCGAAGTGGAACCACAGGTATACGGCGATGAAGAGGAAGACTACACCTAGGATTAAACTGGCAACCGAAATTGCATTTAATGTTTCTGCCATCCTAACGCTCCTTCACATTGTTATAGCTGCGATGGATGGATTGGACGGTCTCATCGACGTTAGCTAGAATCTCTTCTTGTAGTGCCTGGGACTGAGGTTTTTGGACGACTAGGCTTGCCGCGTTGTCCGTTATTCTCGTCAGTAGATCATAGAGGCGGTCTTCTTCAACTCCGGTGGAGGCCATATTCGACCTCTGATCATTCAGTAGCATAAACACACCGTTGTATAGGCTCAGCTGGTCATAGGCGCCGGCAGTCTTGATGGTTTCAATCGTCTCGTCAATCTGGTCCAACAAATTGTCGTAATCTGCTTTGGATGCTTCCTCTACGGTCGTGGAATTCAAGATGTACTTTCGGTAGAAGGAACAAATTTGATAGTAACAATCGGAGAGGTCTTGGTTGGTAAAACCGCCCTCGATATTATCGTTGATAAAGTTCGCTTCAAAGAAAGGATAGGCCTTCTGGATTCGTGTTGACAGATTGGCCAGCTCCCCACCTTCGGAGTAATAGTTAAAATACATCATACCTAGCTTGTAATTGAGCTCGGCTAGATCTGGACTGGTCTGATCGAAGCTTTCCCTGTTGGCATTGAATACAGCGAGAAAGAGATCGCTCTCCTCCTTGCCGAATTGACCACTGTCCTCGTAGGCTTCCAGGATTCGTTGGTAGGCGGTGATGTTTGCGGGATAGATCGAAATTGCCTTCTCGTAGCTGTCCACCTTGCTGTCTAAATCGGTGGAAGGAATAACGTTGACCAGTTTGTCGTAGTCGTTGTTGTTGATGCTGGTTGCCCACACGCGGGTACCAAGGCCGGTTAAGAAGAGGAGGCCGGCTAAACCTGCGGCTACAGCAAAACCTGTGAACCGCCTCTTCTGAGTCCTTTTGTAATCCTTGGTAATGAGGTCGGGATGCTCCAGGTCATACATGAGCTCGTTGGCATTCTGGTAGCGATTCTCCATGGCGGGAGCCGTACACTTGTCGATGATGATTTCGATACCTTCAGAAAGCTGTGGATTCCACTGACGTACAGGAGCATACACGTAATCTTTTGGTCTAGGGTCGATACCTGTCAGAAGATTGTGCATGGTCATGCCAAGACCGTAGATGTCTGTTCTCGCATCCGTCTGCCTTGCCCCGTATTGCTCGGGAGCGGCGTAGCCGTTTGTTCCTAGGATGGTGGTGTCTGCTAGGACATCATCCTTGTATTCTCTCGCGATACCAAAATCAATAATCTTCAAGTTGCCTTCCGGTTTTAACATGACGTTGGCTGGTTTCATGTCCCGATAAATGATAGGTGGCTTTTGAGCATGGAGGTAGGATAAGGCGTCGCAAAGCTGCTTTGCCCAATCGAGGACCAACTCTTCCGGTTGAGCCCCATATTCGAAGAGGACCTTATCCAAAGATTCGCCTTCGATGTAGTCCATGACGATATAGATGGTGTCCCCTGTGTCGATGATATCGACGATTCTTGGTAAAGCCGGGTGGTCCAACCGTTTCATCATGTTGGCTTCCGCAATCAAACTGTTGACGATAATCTCGTCGTTGGCGTCCTTGCCCTTCTTACGAATCTGCTTGATCGCCCACTGTTTATTTAGTCTCTTGTCCATGGCCAAATAGACGATAGACATACCGCCTCGGCCAATCTCTTTCAGTATTTCGTATTTTCCGTCAATAATGTTTCCTATACTTGCCATGGCGCCTCTATTCTACCTTGACCAGAGCCACAGAGATGTTGTCCCTTTCCCTACGCTCCTTGGCTAGGTGCATGAGCGTCCTAGCGTGGTTATGCATGATTTGTTTATCTTTCAAATTCTCCGGCGAGAAGTACTCAACCATCTCTTTGCCTGTCACTTCATGGCGGAAGCCATCCGAACAGAGAAGGTAAGTTCCCTTCTTAGTCTTGCCGTGAATAATTTGGGGTTGTAAGTTTGGAGAAGCCCCTACGCATTGGAGGAGGGTGTTTCTTCTGCGGTCAACTTTCGCTTGCTCGACAGTCATATTGCCTCTGGCAATTTCTCTGGCAACAAAAGTATGGTCCACCGTAAGCTGTTCAATATTCTCTCTGATGTGATAGACTCTCGAATCTCCGACGTGAATGATGAGGAGCTCTTCGCCAATGAGGAGGAGGCAGGTAAATGTGGTTCCCAACGTCACCTGATGGTCAGATCCATACTGCAAAATTCTGCTGTTCAACTCCTTGAGTAGAAGATCCATCTTGTGGCCAATGATGCCCATATCCAATCGTTGGAGTTCCTTAGGTAGGTCCTTGTCAAACCAGTCGGCAAAAGCTCGAACAACCGTCGAACTTGCCACCTCGCCCATTTTAAGACCACCCAATCCATCACAAACAACCAGGAAGATGACTTCTCCGTGCCCTGTTTGGGCGTGTTTAAGAAGAACGCTATCCTGGTTGACATCTTTTCTGCCAATATCCGTATCAATCGTTGCGGTAAAGTGCACGTTCAGGCCTCCTTAGGAACAAAGAAAGACAAATTCATCGTCGGCAAACTTGATCTTGTCCCCATCCTTGAGGATGGTTTCCTGGTTTGGAACCAATTTTATGCCATTGAGGAAAGTGAAGTTCTTCGAATTAAGGTCGCTGATATAGTAGGTGTCGCCTCTGGTAATGATGTCGGCGTGGCTGCGTGAAATTGCGGAATTGTCACCTAAAAAGTAATCCACATAGCTCTTTTCTTTCCCGATGCGGAAGACTGGCTTGTTCACGGAAACCACCTCATTGTCGCTCAGGCGAAGCAGCTTGGGCGACCGATCCACCGGTTCTTTGCCCATCTTGACACCCTCGTTCATCCCTTGAGACAAGAGCGTCGTCCCATCCGGATTGTCGGAGAAGGGGTCTTCTTGGGGTGGCGTATAGGATTGGGCAAAAAAACCAGGCTGATTATTTTGGCTGAAATTTTCTTGGGCTCCGTTGTTTTGAATATGGTTTAGTTCACCAATGGTGAAGGGGTCCTCGGTCAGTAGGCCTGTCGCCTCGTACTCGTAGTCGTCATCCACTTGAGGGGGATTACTTGGCCTATTGTACTGTTGGCTGTAGGAAGGTTCGTCCTCTTGGCTCAAGAGATTGGTGGCGTCGTCTCCATCGCTACCTAAAATATCTGTGGCTTGGTCAGCATCGTTTTGGGCATCAAAATAGGCCTTAATATCGTGGGCCATGAACCCACTATGGCCAATCGAGTTTTTCCGAATCAAAGGCACGATGCGTGGGTCTTCTCTGTTGATATATTCGTTGATTGCTTCGGGATTGAACATACCGAGGCTGTTTAAAAACATGTTGAAACGAGTGATATATTCGGGATTCTCTTCTGGCATTGTCTTGAAAGCATAAACGATGGAGCGCATGAAATTGAGCGGGTCTGAAGGCAGAACATTATTAACTAAAGGAAGATAAATGAATTGAAGCTCTTTAGTCGTCTCGTTGATAAAGACTTCCTCTTGGGTTAACACCAGGTTATCCATGAAGAGGTTGTTTGTCATGAGCTTTCTGGTTGCCTCAATGATTTGGGCAATAATGAAGAAAAAATCGTATTTGGAAAGGGGGCGGGCTAAGCGTTCACTGATGCTGATACCCATCGGCCCTCGATATTCAATCACTTGGCCTAAGAGGGTCTTCCGGTAACTTGGGCGCAAAAAGCCTCGCAAAGGCCTGTTAGCAATATAGTCGAGTTCTTGATGCACCAATTGATCTTTACCTGACAGTTTGACGCGAACAAATAGCTCAACGTCTTTCACCTGTGCTTTAAACTTTGCCATTGATCCCTCCAAATTGAAAAACTTAGAATGTATTGTAACGCGATAGATTAAGAAGATAGTTACCCTCAACTAGCGCATTTTGTAGTGTAATTAGGTAATCCGTTGTATTGTAACGTTCCCTTGTTAATTTTCGTTAAGACAGAAACATTTTCTAGAAAAACCCTGAGGTTTTTACTTAAAATATTTGATGCAATACGCAGATATTAGCTAATTTAACCACCGCATTGTGAATTTGCAACTCTACAGTAGGCTGTTAATAATTATTAATAATCTATGAACTGTAATAGTTTTGTAACATTTTCTTTCTGCTTCCACAATACCATAAAAATAGAACCAGAGAGTGCCTACACACTCGCTGGTTCTATTAGGTTCGTTTTTAATTGAAAGTAGAAAAACTTATTCGTTCGTCTGGAGAAAACGGTCGATGGTGACTTCCCCGGTTTCTTTAACCTGGGTAATCAGATCCTTAACCTTGAGCAATCTAGATATGGTTGCTCTGTCTTCTTCTTCCAATTTCATTCGAATATAACGAATTGTCTCTTCCAAATCCGGTATCGTTCGGTACTCCAAAGCATTTACGCGACGTCTTGTCGACTCAATCTCATCAGCCATCAACTGGCTGCCCTTCTCGATTTCCGTCAGTTCCAAGAGCTGTTCCATTACCCCGTTCAATTCGTCGAGGGCAACATCCAGCTCAGCGGAAGTTTGGGCAAAACCGTAAGGAAATGGGCTTGCATCCTGCTCGCCTTCCACCGCACTGCGTTGGAAAGAAAACTTAGGCAAGCGAACACTCATGACATTGGTCGTCTTCACGTCAACATCTAAGGTTTGCTTAGAGCTCATCAGGGCATTCTCAAGCATTTCCGGACTCATCACCGCGCTGGCCATAGAGAAGGACTGGAAAGATTTCTTTAAAGCATCTTCCACCCTTGTTCTAACAGCTCGATTCTCCCTTGCCAGTAGGATAAAACGGCGCATCAACTCATCTTGCTTATCTTTGAGGAGCTTGTGACCATTCTTCGCTACGGCGAGGCGACCTTTCAGCTCAGCGAGGACCATCCTCGTTGGATTTACGTTTAAACGAGCCACTACTTCACCTCGTTTTCTGATTCTCCATCAGCTTCGCCTAAATACTTAACAATCATGTCATCCTTGATACGCTTCATTTCGTCTCTTGGTAGGATCTTCAGAAGGTCCCAGCCAAGATCTAGCGTTTCTTCAATCGTACGGTTTGTGTAGAAACCTTGGTTGACATAGCGCTTATCGAACTCGTCAGAGAATTTCGCAAATGCAATTTCTGCATCAGATAGAGCCGCTTCACCCAAGATGGTGGAAAGCTCCTTGGCATTACGGCCTCGGGCAACACCAGCATAAATCTGGTTCATGGTTGCAGCGTGGTCTTCTCTCGTTTTTCCTTCACCAATACCCTTATCCTTCAAACGGGACAAGGAAGGAAGAATATCGATTGGAGGGTTGATGCCCCTGTTATAGATATCCCGCTTCAAGAGGATCTGTCCCTCTGTGATGTAGCCTGTCAAGTCTGGGATAGGGTGAGTAATATCATCCTCTGGCATGGTCAGGATTGGAATTTGAGTGATGGAGCCTGGAGACCCCTTAATCCTTCCCGCTCTCTCATAAATCTGAGAAAGGTCAGTGTAGAGGTAGCCTGGATAACCACGGCGGCCTGGCACTTCCTTACGAGCTGCGGACACCTCGCGGAGAGCCTCCGCATAGTTGGTCATATCCGTCAGGATAACCAGAACGTGCATGCCCTTTTCAAAAGCCAAGTACTCCGCTGCGGTCAGGGCAATTCTTGGTGTAGAGATACGCTCAATCGTTGGGTCATCCGCTAGGTTCATGAAGAGGACCGCCCGGTTTATTGCCCCCGTCTCTCTAAAGTCGTTGATGAAGAATTGGGACTCTTCGAAGGTAATGCCCATTGCCCCAAAGACGACGGCGAACTTATCGTCGGTTCCGCGTACCTGGGCTTGGCGGGCAATCTGTGCAGCCAACTGGTTATGGGGCATACCGTTTCCAGAGAAAATTGGTAACTTCTGGCCACGAACAAGGGTGTTCAAGCCATCGATTGCAGAGATTCCTGTTTGGATGAACTCCTCAGGATACAATCTAGCGAATGGGTTGATAGCCGACCCATTGATATCTAAGTTTTGCTCAGCCATGATCTTTGGACCGTCATCGATAGGATTACCCAGTCCGTCAAATACACGGCCGATCATGTCTTCAGAAACCCCTAACTCTTGGGGGCGTCCTAAGAAGCGGACCGAGGTATCCTTCATGTTGATGCCCGAAGAACCCTCGAAGACTTGGACCAAGGTAGCATCATCGCCAACCTCAAGAACCTTACCACGTCTCACTTCACCGTTTTGCAATTGAATATCCACAAGCTCCTCGTACTTGACACCTTGGACACCAGTGACCAGCATGATGGAACCGGATACTTCTGTTATGGTTTTATATTCCTTAAGCATCCTGCACCTCCCTACTTTGAATCATTTGGGCGAACTCATTTCTCACATCGCTATAGATCGAATCGAATTGGCTGAGCTCGTCCTCAGGGATATAGCGCATACGAACAATTTTAGCTCTCGCTTCCATCGCCTCAATCTCTCTCAAGTAGACGCCCTCTTGGAGCGCATGTTGAGCTTGATCGTGAAATCTCAGGATGACATCCAGCATCTTTGCCTGCTTTTCTTCCGAGCAGTAGGTATCGACATCATCGAAAGCGTTCTGCTGCAGGAAGTCTTCCCTCAGTGACTTAGAGGTAAAGAGCTTGAGCTGATCTTCTGCGGATAGGGAGTCTTGACCGACCAAGCGGACAATCTCTTGCAGGTTGGATTCTTCCTGTAGGAGGGCCATAGCGTCTCGGCGATTACTTGCAAAGGTCCCTGATACATGCCCATCAAAGTACTTGTCCATCGCATCCTGGTACAAGGAGTAGGAGTCCAACCAATTGATTGCTGGGAAGTGTCTCGCATAGGACAAGTTGTAATCGAGTCCCCAGAAGACCTTAACGATACGCAGGGTTGATTGGGTAACTGGCTCCGATGTGTCTCCTCCTGGAGGGGATACCGCTCCGATTGCAGTCAGCGATCCTTGGCGGCCATCGCTACCGATACAGTCCACCATACCAGTTCTTTCATAGAAAGAAGCGATACGGGAAGACAAGTAGGCGGGGTAACCTTCATCACCAGGCATCTCTTCCAAACGACCACTCATCTCACGAAGGGCCTCTGCCCAACGGGAAGTGGAGTCAGCCATGAGGGCAACGGAGTAACCCATGTCCCGATAATATTCAGCTAGGGTAATACCGGTATAAATGGAAGCTTCACGAGCGGCAACCGGCATGTTTGACGTGTTGGCAATGAGGACGACCTTTTCCATCAGACTCTTCCCTGTGTTGGGGTCGATGATCTCTGGGAATTCGTTAAGTACGTCCGTCATCTCGTTTCCACGCTCACCGCAACCGACATAGACAATAACCTGCGCATCTGCCCACTTGGCTAGCTGGTGCTGGATAACGGTCTTACCAGATCCAAAAGGTCCAGGAATCGCTGCTGTTCCTCCTTTAGCGACGGGGAAGAAGGTGTCGATGACCCGCTGTCCTGTAACTAAAGGTGTTCTTGGATCGTGCTTTTTAATGTAGGGGCGACCGCGGCGGACCGGCCAACGTTGAATCATGTCAACTTCGACTTCTTTGCCATTCTCGTCCTCGATGACGGCAATGATATCCTTAACGGTAAAAGTGCCCGACTCGATTCTTTTGATTGTTCCCTTTAATCTGGGGTGGACCATAATCTTGTGCTCAATCACTTCGGTTTCTTGTACTGTGCCCAGAATATCTCCACCCACCACCTGGTCGCCTACTTTGGCGACAGCTTGGAAGTCCCACTTCTTTTCTCGGTCAAGTGGCTCAACGGTAACTCCCTTTTTGAGGAAAGCTCCGGACATAGCGGCTAATTTATCTAAGGGGCGTTGAATACCATCGTAAATTTGGCCAATCAAGCCTGGTCCAAGCTCTACAGACAGCGGAGCACCTGTTGTGGTAACAGGTTCTCCTGGGCCAACGCCTGTTGTTTCTTCATATACCTGGATCGAAGCGACGTCTTTGTCCATCTCGATGATTTCACCGACTAGGCGATCTGCAGAGACCTCGACAACGTCCTGTATATTTGCATCTTCCATTCCTTTGGCTTCTACCAATGGACCGGAGACCTTTGTAATGATTCCTTGTTTCAAAGTTATTCCTCCGTTCTAAATATGTCCATACCAACTGCTTTTTCGACATTTTTTGAAATCTCTTGCATACCAATGCCCAAGGAACCTTTACTATCAGGAATCAGGATGATAGCGGGCGTTGCTTTGAATTTATACTGTTCTATGGTTTCCGGGATTAAGGCCGCGTGTTCCTCGGTGATATAGATCACCCCATAACCCTCCCGGGCTAATTTATCCACCGTATTTCTGGTCTCTTGATTCCCGATTGGGGAGAATACATCCAAACCGACTGCACGGAAGGCCAATACAGAAGATTTATCTCCAACGACGGCTACCTTATGCATAGGTTCGTATCCTTTCTCTTATCGTTTCCCTATCGACATCCGCACGTTTACCGCTGAGGATAATTCTCAGATTTTGAATCTCTGTCTCTACCCGAAGTAAGTAGGCATAGAGCACCTCCGGGCCATAGAGAATCTGTTCCCCTTCAAAGGCAAAGGCGTAGGAAAAGTTATCCCGGGCAAGTTCTAATTCGGTCAGTTTCCCCGATTCAACAAAGTCTTCATAGGCTGTAATGAGTAGGGGGGAAAGGTCTTCTTTTTTAAGAAAAGACAAAATTTCCTCATCTTGTTTACCATACTGGTCTAAAAAGTCCTCTTTGGAGATATAACCGCCTTCAATAAAAATCTGATCGAAGGTATTCTTGCTTTGGTCTTGCATACGCAAGCGTTGATAGGCAAGTACATTGGTAAAGTCAGCATAATAGCGAGTATAATTTATGAAAAAATCACTATTCATCTCTTTGGAGAGACCCATAAGTTCTTCAAAATAAGCCTTATCAAGAATAAAGTCCAGTTCCTGGGCATCTTCCTTTTCCTGATAAGATTCTCTTGCCTTTTCGATGGCCCTTTGTAAGTGACTTAACTTGGGATTTTTATGCGAATCACTGATCCATTCCCTCACTTCAGGGAGGAAAAGACTGCCAAAGGGATACCGTAACTCTTCATAATCTTTATTGGCCAGGACTTCCTTAATTAAAATCTTGATATTGTGAACGTCATACTTGAGAAAAAGCAGACGGACCAATTCCTCATCGTTGGCTATCTCTTCCAAGATTCCCGCTTGCTTAATCAGTTCAATCCGCAAGGCTTCTTCAAAATGTTCGGGATGGTCAATTCGACTAAAGGAGTCGGCATAGCGGGTTTCCTGAAGAATTTGGATTGCTTCCTGCAGGCTATCAGCTAACAAAAGACGCTCCAGCAGGGAGGCACTTAATAAATCTTTCTCCTGCATGCGAATACGTGTAGAGGCATAGATATAATCATCTCTTTTCATAATCCCTACCTTTCTGTAATCATTTTCCCAATAGTTGGCTCCAATGATTCACGTATTACGTCGACAATTTGTTCAAAATCATTGCTGATTCGTACATCCTCCGTTTGCAAACGAAAACCGCTTCGCAAATGGGGACTCTTTTCTACTTTTATCTTGCCCCCGGCTTGAAAGGACCTATCGGCCGGTATCTCAATGACGTCTGATTCACTAAAGTTAGCTGAAGCAAGAAAATTTTCCAGAACTTTATGATACTCTGCATCAGGTAAGTCTCTAAGTTCCCTTTTTGCCAATTCAAAGGCCCGGTCAATAACATTTTGTTTTGCTTGAAGAACCAGGTCCCTGGATTCTCTTTCAATGCCGGTGCGTACTCTGTCTTCAATTAAGCTTTCTTCGCTTCTTGCCCGACTGATAACATTTGCGGCCTCTTGCTTGGCACTATCAATGCTTTCTTGTACTTTTTCTTCACTTTCTTTACGGGCATCGTCAACTATTTGTCGGGCTTCAAGTTCAGCATCTTGAATAATTTTATTAATAATATTATCTAAATTCGACATAAACACCTCCTTGATTCATCAGGGAATCAAACAAGGTTGACGAGAATTAGAGAGCTGATAAATGCAAGAATAGCGTAGGTCTCAACCATTACCGCATAGATGATACCTTTGGTAAACTGATCTTCATTTTTTGCTAAAAGCTGGATACCGGCTACGGATACCTTGCCCTGGTGAATGGCGGAGTAGTAACCGACTAAAGCAACAGGAAGGCAGGCGAGAAAAATAGCGATTCCGGTCTGTAGGTCAAGTTGGGCATTAAGCTCGGTTGTCACCATAATGGCAATAACGAAACCGTAAAGTCCTTGTGTACCGGGCAATAGTTGTAGAATCAAGGATTTACCAAATTTTTCCGGTTCATCTACCATAACAGCAGCTGCTGCTTGTCCGCCGAGGCCGACACCTTTTGCCGATCCCATGCCGGAAAGAGAAACCGCTAATGCTGCGCCGAGTATACCAAAAATTAAACCACCATATTGCGTCATAAATTCTACCATTATCTTAGATCCTCCTAAATTGTGTTTTTCTTCCTTCTATTATCTGTCCGACTTCTCGTTTGTATATCATAATACTTAGCTTCGGGACGTAATCCCTGAAAGGGTATACCTCCACCTTCATAAAATTTCCCAAAAAATTCAACATAGATTAAGCGCAAGGAGTGCACATAACCGGATAAGGAACTGAGAAATAGATTAAAGAGGTGGAAGATAACCAAGACAATTACACCTGCTACGAGTCCAACAATCCCGGCTTGGAAAAGCATGTTGGCAATTAAATTTCCTGCATAGCCAATATAAGCACCTGATAGCATCAAAGCGGCAATCCGGGTATAACTGACCAAATCCCCTACATAGGATGTCATACCGTATAGGTTATAAAGACCCCAAGCATATTTCCCAAATCCGCTTGCCTCCTTTTCAGAAAAGAGGACGACACCAATCATACCGATTAGGGCAGCGATCAAGCCTCCTGTTTTTACCATAGCCGGTAGGCCATCCACAACACTGCCTGCGGCAAAAGCGATTAAGCCGAATAATATGAGGTACCAAAAGCCTACATCAATCATGGCATACCAAGCGTTCTTCTTGCGCAGGTGCTTGTAGGCTAAGATACCTAGCGCAAAGATAATATTGATGAAGCCTATTCCTACAGAAATGCCCAGCATCTCCATATAACTCTGGGTTGGGTCAATGAGATAGGGCATGGGAATTAAGCCAGCAAACAAGGAACCAAAGATCAGTCCCGAAATAATGGTCGGTATGCTCACCAGTCTCAAAAACTCGAGCATCTTTCTTGTGGAGTCTTTAAAGCGAGCAAGGCTCAAAAGCAAAGTGGTTGCTACGAGAAGAATCAGCCCGTAGCCCAAATCACCTAACATCATACCGAAGAAAATTGCGTACCAAGGTGCAAGCAGCGGTGTTGGGTCCACCTCATGATAAGCTGGTATGGAGTAAGTCTCGACGATGCTCTCGAAAGGTGTCGTCAACTTTCCATTCTCTAGGATGATGGGCACATTGGGGTCTTCCTCATCGGCATCCACCGCCATCAGATCATAGACCGTGCTCTCACTGGTCGCATTGACCAAGGCGCTAAACTGGTCAACTTCATCTGTTCGAATGTATCCCTCTACAAAGCTCAGATAATCGGACTCGAGGGTCTTATCTCTAGCTTCAACTAACATCTCGCTATGCTTAACAACATCATAGTAGAGCCTTAGATCGTCCAGCCTCGATTCAGCAAGCTCTTTCAGCTTTGCCTTTAGGGCTTTAATCTCTTGCTTATGTTCTTGTTTTTCTACATTAAAGGCTTCAATTTGGTCATCGACGGTCGTATCGCTATCCAATTTAATGGGAACAAAATTGGAATCTCGTAACACTTGCGGTAAGTTCTTGTCCACTCCGTTGTCGATCAGCAGAATATACTGGTCATTCCCATCGCTGGAAATGAACTCCACGTAGGTACCTTCTGTTTCTGCGCCAACAAAGCGTCTAAACTCATCCGCCCACCGCTTAGGTAAAAGCCCTAGACGAACGTTCAAACCTTTGATTTTCTTCAAATCGTTTAAGGGAATATCCAGCTTTTCCCAGTGCCTGTATTCGCTCAACCGATCATCTAAAACCTTATTCTTCTCTTGCAACTCGCGGACCTTACCATCCAAGCTCTGAACTTCCTTTATCAGCGCCTGTATGTCTGAGGACTGCAGACGGCTTACGCTCTCCTGCAAGCTGATCTTGGGCAGCTCATTGCTGACGTTTTCAATGAAACTCTGCTCCTTCTTTACATAGGCTTGTAAGATATCGATTACCGTCTCCGCCTTCGCTAAATCCTGGTTGACCTCCTGGTGAAAAACGCCTGTATCCTCGGCCCTAACACCAAGGTCTAACCATTCTGCTTCGCTGGCGATATTATGCAAGTGAACCTGTTCAAATTTTTGAAGTTCGCGTAGTATGGCTTCTTTCTCGTTTCGGAAAATGGCCAAATTGAATTTGGACATTTTAACTATTGCCATATTTTTTCACCTCTTCAACAATTTTGGATACTGCTTCCTGCAATTCTTGATCTGTAATTTGGTCAAGCGCTTGCGCCTCTCGTTGTGCTTCGGCTCGGCTCTCTTCCATATCCTGTTTTGTTTTTTCTTCTACTTGAAGGCGAACACGCGAGGCTTCTTCTTGTGCTTCAGATAAAATGCGCCTTTTCTCCTCTTCGGCCATCTCTTGACCCTGGACAAGAATTTGGCTTCTTTCATCCCTTGCTTCCTGAAGTAGTAGTTTTGCTTTCTCTTCAGCCTCTAAGATATGGTGTATTGCTTCTCTTGCCATGCTTCCTCCTTTCTACAACAATGTAAAGTATTTTGCTGCTTCGGTTGGTTCCAAATGCCGCCGAAAATCCCTAAAATAGGGCATAATTAATAGAAACCTTTTCCCTGCCTTCTACTATACTACAAGTGAAAGCAACTTTCTATAAAATGTAACAAAGTAACTCTTTTTAAGCCCTATACTATTATATATGATAATTCGTTGACTATTGCCATGTTTTTTTCTTACCCCATGTACCGTTTTTCCCCCTTAATTGACCTTTTAACTCCCTAAAGTTATGATAAGAATGCATGTAATCTAAGTCTCTTGTGCAAGCCAGTTGAAGGAGAATAAACTATGAGCCAACATGACCAGAAACCGACTCCAAGCTATCTCAATGAAAATGAGAGCCCCAAGGCGAGAAAATATGTGCCTGAAGTCCAATCGAAGCTGCGTGCTGACTTTATTAAAGAACCTGCCATCATCCGAGAGACATCGGGTATCCGCTTGTATGGCCGCCGGATAAAATCGATCATCTTTACCACAGATATTGCCATCATCGCCAATACCAATGCCGATGCAATCTTGGCCGTCTTCCCCTTTACACCCCAGCCCTCCATTTACGAAGCAATCTCCAATATTGCCGCATCGCCTTTCCTCGCGGGTGTCGGAGGCGGAAAAACCAATGGAGCAAGGTCAGCCAAGATGGCCCTCTTTGCGGAAGCCTTTGGTGCCTATGGCGTCGTATTGAATGCTCCTGCTTCTCTTGAGACGATTCAGCTGGTCGACGAAGAAGTAGATATTCCCATCATCTCCACCATCGTATCCGAGTATATGGATATCGAGGCACGTCTAAAAGCTGGCGTCAACATTCTCAACGTTTCCGCAGCCAAGAGAACGCCGGAAGTTGTGGCCAACATCAGAAAGAGATATCCTCATCTACCTATCATCGCCACGGGTGGCCCGACTGATGAATCCATCGAACAGACCATTGAAGCCGGTGCCAATGCAATCACCTTTACGCCGAAATCCAACAGCGAGATTTTCCATGACACGATGGACCGGTACCGGAAAGAAGCAGCGGAAACTTATACCGACGAACATATGCTGATGTAAGCTAAATATTCTCTAGCAATACAAAAGAGACTTTACCTAGAAATCCTAGATAAAGTCTCTTATTTTTACGCTATTTTGTTGTTAAAGGGAATTATTCTCCGCGCTTACCAAGAACGCTGTCTACCTTTAATAAAGCAGCAGTGTCGTCGCCAGCAAGCTTCAAGAAATCAATAACGCCTCTGAAGTTATCTTCTTCCTCAACTTGCTCATCGACATAAGTTCTTAGGAAGTTTTCAACGGCGTAGTTCTTCTCTTCGATTGCAATTTCAAGGATATTGAGGATGCTCTCAGAGATAAACTTTTCATGCTCTAAACCGGCTTCCCATACAGCTAGCATAGAATCATACTTTGTTTCAACTTCTGGTAGGCTTCCAATTTTAACTTCGCCATCTAATTCAAGGATGATATCGATGAAGTCTTGTGCATGTTCCATTTCTTCGCCGACTTGAACTTTCATCCACTTTTTAGCACCATAAGCACCTAGGTCGTCTAAATATACACGCATGCCATTGTAAATCCAAGCAGCTTCGTATTCTCTTGTTACTTGCTCATTTAGAGCTTGTTGTAATTTTTCGCTTAATCCTAATTTCATATTTTTTCTCCTTAAATTTCAAAAGTTATTCTTATTTGACTCACCTTTGGTTATACCCGACGCCCCTTTTAATAAACATGGAAAGTTTTTGATATTGTTTTTAATCTATAAGGAAGTTTGTAATATGGGCCACGGCCTATTCGGACTTGTCCTTTCCATAAAAGTGGGAGGTCATTGTGGACAGGATGACCAGGACATTTCCCATGATGAAGGGCGAACTTTTTACCATTTCGCTTAAAGATTGCTTGAAGACGAGGATGTTTAATAAGGTTACTACGATATTAAAGAGTAGAAGGCTGAGGAGTAACTTGGGGATGAATTTTTTGGGCATGGGTTTGGCTCTCCTGCTATAAACGTTAAGATTCATTTTTCTGCTTATGATGATTTTATCAGTCTAACCTTTTACTATTTTCCGATTGTACTCAACTCAATCTGATAACTAACCTTTACATCATTCAATGAGTTCCAAGGAATATATTCATCGCGTTGAAGTCGACCTACTACTATACCTGGGTGGATTCCATTAGAATTCGCAAAATCTTTAATGCTTTCTGATGTAAAGATCCTGTCTTCTATGAATCCTGTGTAACTGTCTTTAGGAATTAACTCATTTTGAGCAAATAAATCCGCTTTAGTCTCTCGTTCAGTATATTCATCCTCACTTAAGTTTGAAATAAAATCCTTATTAAGGATGTGTCCTAGTTCATGATATAAAGAAAACCAGAATATGTCTGAGCTTTTATTTCGATCAGTAATCATCAGTAAAACTGATCCGTTATTAAATTTGGTTGTCGCACCATTTATACCAGCGTTCTTTAAGTGAGGAAGAGCTATTAGAACTATTCCACAATCTAACAATAATTCTTTTAATCGACTAAAAAAAGATGAATCTTCACTTTTAGTCATCTCTTTAATTTCTGGTAGATATGAGTTCAATTTTTTAATGTCCAGCTTATTATCGGTCTTATCTCTTGCAAGATTAATAGCGATTTCTAACATAACATTAGCATTAACTACATTTATTAATTTAAAGTTATCTTGTCTTCTCCAGCTAACAACAGTATTGAACTCTTGCAATTTCGTAAGGTTAGCATATTTCAAAATTGACCTTAAAGCCTGAATCTTCTCCTTAATACTCATACGATGAGCTGGAAGAAGTCCATTTTTCTTAAAATAGCTAATCTCGATAATCTTACAAACCTCTTCTTCATCTGCTATCTTTTGATTCTCAATCTCAATTATCTTTTTCTCATATTCTTTTTGTAAATTTAACCATAAATCTATACTAGTGCCAGTTAATTTGGATAGCTTATTAGCTAAATCTAAAGTAATGTTAACTGTGCCATTCACCAACCCACTGACTGTTTTCACATTAGAGTCTAATCTCTTAGCAAAATCAACCTGAGTCACATTTAGCTCCTGAATTATATCATTAACATATGATCCGGGATGAAAGGCAACGATGTCTTTATAAATTGTTTCACTCATAGTGGTTCCCTACTTCCCATATTTTTACTACCTTGATACTTGAAGCATTACCGAATACTTGGTTATTCGAAACTTCATTTCCTTCTTCATCCAGTGGTATCAATTGCATTCGATATCCCTCACGTTTGCTACCGATATCGATCGCATATATCCCTTGTTCTTTTCCTTTCAAGTCATGGAACCTAAAAGGCTGATATTGGATAACATCATTTAGAGACTCTGCAGCAATGATAAAGTTTATAGATTTTATTGTGGCTAATGCAATTTTTTCCGGTAATTTCTTTTTCGCTATCGATAACTCCTCACATAAATTTTTCAGTTTGTTATTTCTGTAAAGCACCTGCATCTTTCCTCTGAAATTACCGTTTTGGTAATTCTATTGTATCATGTTTTAACTGCTAATCCAATAATTGCGACTAACAAAACGAAGTAGAATTTTTAATTGTTTATAGAAACTTTCCTTCATTTATCGCGTATATTAACTTTAACCTAATGGGTGGAAGGAATGTGTGTCAATATAAAAAAAGCGTGTAAGCACATAGCCTACACGCTTTTTCATCATCCACCCTCAGGGATTCGAACCCGGGACACCCTGATTAAGAGTCAGGTGCTCTACCAACTGAGCTAAGGGTGGAAAGAAGTACCAAAATATAATATGGCTTTTACACTGATTTGTCAAGGATAAGCCTTTTAAAAAAGCTTAACACGAGGTTAAGCTCAAAAGCTGCTTGCCGGGATTGAACCGGCGACCTCAGCCTTACCATGGCTGCGCTCTACCTGCTGAGCTAAAGCAGCAATATTAGTGTAACGAACTTCATTTTACATAAGAGAAAGCGTCTTGTCAACACTAAGGGAACAGAAGTGAACGTAATTCTTAGATTGTTGATTGAGCCGCTTTCTCTTGATAGTTTGCAGGTATTTTTTATTCCATTGCATCCCTTGATTCTTCGCTGGCGATGAGGTCAAAGAGAAGGACAACGGAAATGAGGTCGCTGATGCCGTCGGTGACCAAGCCGAGTTTGTAGAAGGCTTGATTGAGGCTGTTGCGATCGAGGGTAATGTCGGCGAGGCATTTTTCTGCTTGGTCTTGGAGGTTCTGGTAGCCGAGCAGGTCGATGTCTTTTAAGGTCGTTGTGTCATAGGTCTGTCCTAGGAGGAAGAGGCTTAGGTCATCGATGTCCATGGAGTTTTGCCAGAAAGGAAGGGCTTTGTCGATAATCGGCTCATAACCCGCTAGAGCTAAAGCTCGAGCACCGCCTACTCCGTATTGAGCGAGGAGATAAGTGCTTGATGACGTTAGGTCTTTGGAGAAGTCCTTTTCCATTCCTTTGACGATACTCTTAATCTTGTCTGGGATTTGTTGCATGGGAGTCTTCTGCTCGTAAGCGGCAGCCAAGATAATGGAGTGGAAGAGGAGGCCTCGGAGCATGCCCTCGCTGGAGCTGACCTGGTTGAGGGCGTCTTCGATGGGGATGCCCCTCGACCGCAATGCTTGGAGGGAATTGATAGACGAGAAATCCAAAGAACTGTAGGATCTAACGAGGATCTCCAGGGCTTGTAAGACATGGAAAAAGTTTCGGTTACCTTTGGCATCTTCGAAAGACATCGAACATGACCCGTAGCTGCGACTTCTTCCAAAAGGTGCTAGAGCAGCGTAAAGGAAGTAGCGAGAGTAGCGAAGAGGTCTTGAGCCCATGTTCATGTGCATGCGGGCAAGGCTTTCTAATTCGTAACCCTTGAGGGGTTTTTCGACGCGGTTCTCCTGAATGAGAGAGGAAACGTGCATGCCTTCGATGATGGATAATTCCCAAGCCTGTCCTAAGGCATGGAACTTTTTGAGATTTAGGAGGTAAGCCCGAACGGCACTTCGGCTCTCGGCGACATCGATATAGTAAGTGAGTCCGTCCATTCCATACTGGTGGTGGTAATCTAGGACATTCAGCTCATTGAGGATTTTAAAGAAACCCGTCGTCACGAGGTAGTGGATCGCTGGTGTCCGCTTGTTGTGTGAATTGGAAAATATAGCGAGGCGGATGGTCACCGGCTTGGTTACTGCCCGATTTAAAAAGACACTTTCCCAAGTGGTGGTTTCCTCGATTGCATAGGGAGTTCTCATTCGTCCTTCTTTCTAACTAAGGATAGAAGAAAAGCAAGGAAACTTACCCTTGCTTTTAATTATGGTGCCTATTCGGCTTGTTGGCGTCCTCTGACCACTTCGTACATGAGGATTGAGGCGGATGCTGAGGCGTTGAGGGAGTTCATTTCTCCATACATAGGGATGGAGACGAGGACATCGCAACGCTCTTTGGTTAGCTTGCCTAAGCCTTCGCCTTCGTTGCCAATGACGAGGCAGACGCCGCCGTCAAAGTTGGTTTGCCAGATGCTTTGCTTGGCTTCCCCTGCTGCACCATAGACCCAGATGTTCTCTTTCTTGAGCTGGTCGATGGTTTGGTTGACATTGGTAATCTTGGCAATCTTCATGTGGGTGGTTGCCCCGGCTGAAGTTTTGTGGACGGTGGATGTCACGGTGGCGGACCTTCTCTTTGGAATAAGGATACCGTCGGCACCGGCGCATTCGGCGGTTCGGACTATGGCCCCCAAATTGTGGGGGTCGGTGATCTCATCCAAGAGGATGATGAAGGGAGCCGTTCCTTTGTCTTTTGAGACTTGGAGGATTTCATCGAGTGTGGAATACACAAAGTCTTGGGCTAAGAGGGCGACGCCTTGGTGGCTTTGGCCTTCTGCGAATTGGTTGAGTTTATTTTGGTCGACTTCGACGATGACGATGCCCTTGTCTTTAGCCATAGTGATAATGCGGTGGATTGACCCCTTCCGCTCGCCCTTTTGAATGTAAAGCTTGTCTGCTTCTCCGTCGCCGTGTAAATACTCTAATACAGCGTTTCTACCTACAATGTAATCTGACATAAATCCCCTATTCTCTCTCCCAAACAACACCGGTCGAGGTATCCTTTAGTATTATTCCTTCTTCTTTTAAATAATCTCTGATTTCATCCGCCCGTTGGAAGTCCTTGTTGACACGGGCTTGGGTTCTCTCTTCAATTAGCTTCTCAATGTCCTCGGCTAGAATCTCTTTTTGCCTTCTGTCGGCAATGCCCAAGACATCCAGGAGTTCGTTGAGTTGTTGGTAGGTCTTTTCAACGATGGCCATGCTACTTGCTTCGTCAATATCGCTGTTGGCCAACTTGATCAACTCGTAGACAGCGGTGAGGGCATCGGCGGTGTTGAGGTCATCGTCCATGGCCTTAATGAAGGCGCGACGGTAGAGGTCTAGGTCCTCTAAGGTGACCTTCTCTTTATCGGTCATTTCCTTATCTTCAGCAAAGGAGAGGAGGCGCTCTAGATTGGCCTTGCCATTAATGATTCGCTGGTAGCCGTTTTGGGTCTGTTCGATCACTTCTTGGGAGAAGTTGATGGGTGACCGGTAATGGGAAGACAGAAGCCACATGCGGACGAGGATTAGATCATAGTCCTCCGCGATATCTTTCAGGGTCCAGAAATTCCCTTTGGACTTAGACATTTTCTCGTGGGCGCCCGTGTCAGACGTTACCGTAATCATGGAGTTGTGCATCCAATAGTGGGCAAAGCTGTGGTCATGGAGGGTTTCTGACTGGGCAATCTCATTTTCGTGGTGAGGAAACTGAAGGTCCTCCCCGCCACCGTGAATGTCGATGGTGTCACCTAAAATATTCTTGGCCATAGTCGAACACTCAATATGCCAACCAGGACGGCCTTCTCCCCAGGGGCTGTCCCAAGAGGGTTCGTTATCTTCCTTTTTCTTTTTCCACAGGGCGAAGTCCATTGGGCTTTTCTTCATCTCGTTGACTCGGATTCTTGCACCAGCTTGGAGGTCTTCAATATTCTTCTTGGACAGCTTGCCATAGTCCTCTGCTTTGGACACGTCAAAGTAGACGGCGTCTTCCGCATCGTAGGCTGCTCCCTTGTCCACAAGGCCCTGGATGAAGGTGATCATCTCGGGGATGGAATCCGTTGCTCTCGGATGGATGGTTTCCGACTCCAAGAGGTTCAGCTGCTGGGCTTGGTCGAGGAAAGCCTCAATGTAGCGCTCGCTGATTTCATCGAAGGGAACGCCCTCGTCGATGGCCCGGTTTATGATCTTATCGTCGATATCGGTGAAGTTCACCACGTAGGTTACGTCGTAACCCATGTACTTGAGATAGCGGTGGAGGGTATCGAAAATAACCAAAGGCCTGGCGTTGCCAATATGGATGTAGTCATACACGGTAGGACCACAAACATACATGGATACCTTGCCTAGGCTAATCGGTATGAATTCTTCTTTTTTTCTGGTCAGGGTGTTGTAAATTTGCATAATCCCCTCTCCTTTATTGCATTTTTTCCTGTACGTAAGCTAGGCGGCTTTCCACCTCTTCCTTGCCTAGGATCAGCAGGGTGTTGGTGAAGTCCGGTCCGGAGGTTTGCCCAACCACGGCAGCACGAACGGGGAACCAGAGGTCTTTGCCCTTGATTCCGGTTTCCTTTTGGATTTCTTTCACCACGCCCTTGGCGAAGTCCTCGTCAAAGGAGCTTGCCTTTACCTTGTCGGCGAAGGTGGCGACCAGCATCTGGGCTTGTTCTGTCACTAAAACATCCTTGGCTTCGTCGCTGTAGTCCAGTTCTTCTGCGGAAGCAAAAAGGTGCTTGGTCATCTCGGGAACTTGGTCGAAATGTTCGATCCGATTTTGGTAGGTTTCGGTGATTAAGCGCAGCTTTTCGTCGGGATAATCTTCGCTAATTAAATCGGCATCCGTGAGGAAGTTGCGGATATATGCTTGGCAGTCTTCAACCGGTAAAGCCGTGATGTACTGTTGGTTCATCCAATCAAGCTTCTTCACATCGAAGATGCCACCGGTGTTGGATACGCGGTCAAAGTCGAATTGTTGAATGATTTCGTCCATGGACAGGATTTCTTCATTGCCGGTTGGTGACCAACCTAAGAGGGCAATGTAGTTAATGAGGGCTTCTTGGAGGTAACCTCGGTCGATGAAGAGCTCGACGCTGACATCCCCGTTTCGCTTGGACAGTTTCTTGTGGTCTTGGCCAAGAACGGTTGGCAAGTGCACGTGACTTGGCGCTTCCCAACCAAAGGACTGGTAGAGGAAGATGTGCTTAGGGGTGGAGCTGATCCACTCCTCGCCGCGCACGACATGAGTGATGTCCATCAGGTGGTCATCGATAACTACCGCAAAGTGGTAGGTAGGAAAACCATCCGACTTCATCAGGACTTGGTCATCCATCTCATCGGTGTTGATGGTGATGTCTCCCTTGATTTCATCGTGGAAGGTAATATCGGTATCGGCAGGTAGCTTCATACGAAGGATGTGCTCTTCTCCGCTTTCTACTCGCCTCTTACTTTCTTCTAATGGAATATCGCGGCAGTGGCCGTCATACCTTGGCGTTTCGCCACGGGCTTTTTGTTCTTCTCTTACCTGGTCAATCCGCTCTTGAGAGCAGAAGCAGTGGTAAGCCTTGCCCTCTTCGACCAGCTGGTCGGCGTACTTCTGGTAGATACCTTCATCGACGCGCTCGGATTGGATGTAGGGACCATGGCCCCCCACTTGAACTAATCCGTTATCCGCCTTCTTCACGCCTTCATCGTAGTCTAGCTTTGCCCAATTCAGGACATCGATAAGGTTCTCCAAAGCTCCTTTGACGAAGCGATTCCTGTCCGTATCCTCGATGCGCAGGATAAATTGTCCGCCATGGTGGCGAGCGTATAAATAATTAAAAAGTGCTGTACGCAAGCCACCGATGTGTAGGTAGCCGGTTGGGCTGGGGGCAAAACGTAAACGCACATTCTTCTTTTCTGTCATTACTCCTCCTCGTTGAAAACACTTAACTATAGTAACACATAAGCCCCGGGTGATGGCCGGTCACTCAAAATAATTACAAAATCTCTCCATAATAAATTCATAAGTAATACGTATACTAAGCACATAAAACAAAGTATGAAAGGGGAACAATATGCTATTTGGACTCATTATTGTAGCAATTGGCGTCGTATTACTCGCTAGTCAGCTATTCAATGTTTCATTTTGGCCACTCTTTAACACCTATTGGCCAACCGCATTAATCATCTACGGTTTCCTACGCCTCTTCAAAAAGAATAAGTCTAAGGCATTTTCTCTTATTCTGATTGCCATCGGTGTAGTTGTTCAATTAAATACCTTAGGTATGCTCACAGGTAACTCATGGACTATCTTCGTTGCACTCGTCCTCATCGTTCTCGGTTTGAGAGTCATGTTCAGTGCAGCAACACCTAAAAACAAGTATGTCCACCGCCTCGATTCTGACCACTCCGGTGCTGTCAGCTATACCGAAGGACGTAAGTACAAGCCGGATGCATCCTTTGAACACAAAGATGTTCTCGATGACCGCTTCGTCTTCACCTCTGACCGGAGAACCTATCAATCCAACACCTTCTCAGGTGGTAGCATTGAAGCACTCTTCTCCAATGTCGTTATGGACTTAAAGAATGTCCTTCCTTTAGAAAAAGAAATCCGCTTAGATTGCCGCATTAATTTTTCTTCCGTGACCATCGACGTTCCATCGGATTGGCATGTCATCGTCAACGGAAAGCATTACTATTCCAAAAACGAAGTGGAACTAAACCAGATTGCCACGGCAACACTTATCGTTGATAGTCAGGTATTCGCAGGTTCCCTGCGGATTGTATAGCAAGTTTCGTCAACTATTGCCCACGGCAATAGCAACTTTCTCCTGCCCCCTGCCAAGGGGGCTTTTTTATTGCCTATATGCCTTGGTTTAAGGATTGTTTGCAGAACTTTCACTGCTTTGGCTAGATTCCTCGGGTGGTTCTTCGTCCGATTCTTCGTTACCAAGTATGATACTGACTGCTCTGGGACTGGTAGAGACTAAGGTAAATCCCTCGGGTAATTCTACGGTAAGGGGTCTGCTGATCGTACCTGCAGTTTGCGTACTATCTGCCAAGTCTACTAGCAAGCGGATTTGAAGTGGACTTAGATTGTCCAAGTCCGATGGGAATCCATTCACCGTCACATCGATTGTTGCATCAGGATTTTGCAGCGCTGTAAGTGTTCCTACTGGGCCATTCTCTATGGCCACCCTATTAGCTGGAATGTCAAAGACTCGGTCTTCCTTCTTATCTAAATCAATCTTTAAATTAACCGATGAGTTGCCATTCACGGATTCAACCCCGTCAGGGAAGTCCAAATGAACTGATCGTTCGATATCTTCGGTAATCTGTGCTTGATCGATGGGTTCGGTATTAATTGTCTCCAGATTATCGATAACGGAAGTTTTGCCTTTTACGAGTATGGTGTTTGGCACTACCTGAACGAGACGAAGAGCGCTGTCATCGGCTAATTCTCCCCTCAAGTTAGGAACAATCCCCACCTCTTTTTGCTTAAGGATAGATAAGGAAACATTAACTGATGAGAGGCTTAGGGTTACATCAGGCACTTCTTCGCCTGCAGCATTGACGGGCACAATCTTGACGTTGGATGAGCGGTCATCTGTTAAGCCGGTGATGTCGATTCGGGCGACTAACCGTTCAACGGCGTCTACCTTGGACCTTGAACCGGTAATCTCCACCGTTTGAGGGGTGGCCGTCAGCGATTCCAAAATATAGTTGTCGTCGAGTTGACCTAAATCTTCCACGTTTACGTTGACGCTTCGTGTCACTACTTTTTCGATGGTTAGGTTCACTCGTTCTGCCGATGTTTGAGTGATGATAATATCCGATGGGGACTCATAGCGAATGGGGAAGGACTGCATGCCTTCTTCAAAGTTGGATAAGTCTACAAACGCAACGATATCATTGAGTTGAAGGTCACCAAGTTGGTTCCGTTTACCGGTAACCAAGACGGACAAGTTCTGTGGATCCTGCGCCGTAATCGTATAGTCGTTTTGCGTAAGGGATTGCTGGTTACGCATTTCCAAAGGGATGTCTCGCAGTGTTAATTCCTGTGTGGGGTTAACACCTGCGGTAATATAGCTCCATAAAAAGAAGCCGATAATGAGGGAAGCTAACTTCCACTTCCAATTATTCTTCAGTCGGTCCACCTTCGGCCTCCTCTCGTTTTGCGGTTAAGAAGCGAGACAAGAAGCCTCTGGATTCTTCTTCGGAGTAGAAGCGGTAGAGGATTTCTTTTAAGGTCTCTGCATCGATGCGGCGGGAAATCTTCCCGTCTTCGGCGACGGAAACTTGACCGGTTTCTTCGGAAACAATGATAACCATCGCGTCAGACCGTTCAGAGATGCCTAAAGCAGCCCGGTGGCGTGTGCCCAAGTCTCTAGCGAGATTGTTATTTTCGGTTAATGGTAAGAAAGCGCCTGCTGCTCGGATGCTGTCATCCTTGATGATAACTGCGCCGTCGTGGAGGGGCGTATTGGGAATAAAAATGTTGATCAGAAGTTCAGCCGTGACTGCACCATCGATGCGGGTTCCGGTTTCAACGATGTCGTTTAGGCCGGTAGTTCCCTCAAGTACGATAAGGGCGCCAATCTTTTGGCGGGACAGGGAATTTGTTGCCCTGGTCACCTCTTCAACTCGTTCTCTGTTTTCTGTATCTTCGGAAGGATTTACGAAGGAAAGGAGCCAACCTTGGGACCGACCCAACCGTTCGAACGCGCGGCGAAGCTCTGGTTGAAAGAGCACGATGACGAGAATAAGACCGACTGTCAGCAAGTTGGATATCAGCCAATTCACCGTGTACAAATTAAACCAGTCACTCAATTGGGCAACGATGAGGATAGCGAAAAAGCCTTTAATCAGCTGTTCCGCTCTCGTCTCCTTTACCAAAAGGATAATATAATAAATGATAACAGCGATAACCAGGATGTCGATCAGGTCAGTTACGCGAAATGTGGTAAACAACCGCTGTATGGTCTCAAAAAAATCCATAATGCCTCCTCCGATATTCTCCCTCTATTTTAACATAAAAGATTGTCCTCGAAAGAGTGATAATCAGAAGATTGCAAAGGACAAAAAAACTGCCTGCCAAGGTTTCCTTGGTAGGCAGTTTTTGAAGCAAATATAAGAAAAGTATTTTTTAGTAAGCGATGAAAAGTTCACCCTTAGCACCACATAGTGGGCACTTTTCGTCTCTTTCAAGAGAAACATAACCACAAACTGGGCATAGGTAAACACTGTCGTTAACTTCAAGGTCAGAACCTGCGTCAACAGCTTCTTTTGCTTTACCAAACATTTCGGCGTGGATTTTTTCTGCTTCAACTGCATATCTCATTGCACGAACTGCAGTTTCTTCACCTTGCATTTCAGCAACTTCGATGTAAGCTGGGTACATTTCAGTGAACTCGAATGTTTCACCATCGATAGCGCCTTGTAGGTTTTGTGAAGTGTCGCCAATGCCGAAGCCAGCAGTGCTTGTTACATCAAAGTCACCAGCAACGTCCTTAAGAGCGTTGAAGTGAAGTGTAGCGTGGATTTTCTCTGCATCTGATGTTGCGTCGAATAAACGTTGAACGTTAGGATAACCTTCTTTAGCAGCCTTTTCGCCCCAGATGTTGTAGCGAGTGCGTGCTTGAGATTCTCCACCGAAAGCTGAACGTAGATTTGATTGTGTCATTAATTTCATTATGTAGTCTCCTTCTAAAACTAGTTATGTTATTCTTTAACAATTTAGACTCATTCCTAATTGAGCTATATTTATTGTAACATAAGAAAAATAAAAGTAAACCAAATTACCCGGAAAACGTGTAAAATTAGCCATGACTAACACGCTGAATCCTTGAATTTGTTTTTTTTTTCAACTCAATCTATTACAGAATTGTCATGATGCCATGGAGACCTAATCCCACCGCAGCTGAAAGTAAAACAAGCTGAATGACGGATAGGGTCTTTTTCCGATAAAGGACGAGGCCGATGATGAAGCCAACTACGCCTAGGATGCTCCAATCGTTGAGTCCCCACGTTCCCGAATTGAATAAGGAGGATTCAATCATATTGATGGTCGCAATGGCGATTAGACCTACAATAGCAGGCTTCAGACCCTTGAGGATCTTGTCCAAAAACTTGATCTCTTTACCGCTGAAAATGAAGTAACCCAAAGTCATCATCAGGATGAATTGGGGCGTTACGTTACCTAATGTAGCAATGATTGCACCCGGTATACCGGCTACTTTCGTTCCGATAAAGGTCGCAGAGTTAATGGCAATTGGTCCCGGCGTCATCTGGGACAGGGAAATTAAGTCAGTGAGTTCCCTTGCTGTTAACCAGCCGTTTTCGTTGATGACGAATTGCTCAATCAAGGGTAAGACGGCGTAACCACCACCAAAAGCCAAGGCGCCGATTTTTAAGAAGGTGGTGTATAGGTGAAGTAGTACACTCATTATTTCACCTGCCCTTCTTCAACGATGCTGAACAGGCTCAACCCGATAATGCCGGCAATGGCAATGATTAAAGCCGTATTCACATCAAAGAAGTAGCTGGCGACGAAGGCAAGGACCATAAGCACCGCCCCAAAAATAGGGTGTTTGGCCAAAGCAGTCTTGGCCATATTGAAAGTTGTCCACACGAGGACCGCGCTGATTGCACCAGCCATGACGGCGAAGGCCGCTTGGATCCAGCTGTTTTCCTGAACCGCATCGTATACGTAGTAAAGTATCGTGATGATAACTAAGCACGGTAAGACGGATGCGATTAGCCCAACTATTGCCCCCAAAGGTCCTCTCAGTCGGTAGCCGGTAAGTAAGGAGGTGCTGATCGCCATAGGTCCGGGTCCAGACTGGGCCAAAGCCACGATATCCAGCATCTCTTCTTCTTCGATTAATTGCTTCTTATAGATAAATTCGTCTCGAATAACCGGTACGATGGTGTATCCTCCACCAAACGTAAAGGTGTTAATCTTGACGAAAGTCAGGAAGATTTCCGAGAGGGAGATTCCTCCGCGGTCCACCTGCTTATCTTGCTTCTTGTTCATGTCAACCTCCTAGCAAAGAGCGATATTTCCATCCGTTCTGCTCTCTGTTGCGCCTAGCAGCACACCATCTTTCCCCCGCATGACAATCTGCCCACGTCCGAAGGGAGTGAAGTCCACCGCCTTAGTCACCTGATGTCCCTTCAATGATAACACTTCCGCGATTGCCCTTGGAAAATGATTCTCGACAAGGAACTCCTTGCCTTGCATCCATTGCCAGCGAGGCGCATCGAGGGCCATCTGCGGGTTATCCCCAAAATCAATAAGATTGGAGGCGACTTGGAGGTGGCCTTGAGGCTGCATGTAACCGCCCATGACACCAAAGGCAGCGAAGGCTTCCCCATCCTTGCCCATCATCCCGGGGATGATGGTGTGGTAGGTCTTCTTCTTGCCTGCCAGGACGTTATCGTGGTTGGGATCAAGACTGAAGTCGGCTCCCCTGTTTTGTAGAGAGATGCCCGTTCCTTTGATGACGACTCCGGACCCAAAACCCATATAGTTGGATTGGATGAAGGAGACGAGGTTGCCGTCCTTGTCCCCCGTGGCTAAATAGACGGTATTGTTGCCAAGCGGTTTTCCCGCGTCAAAATCTTGGGCTTGGTCAGTAATGAGGGCTGCTCTCTCCTGCCCATAAGACTTCTTAAGAAGACTTTCGAAAGGAACGGACATGCAATCGGGATCGGTGATGTAGGTTTTTCCGTCGGCAAAAGCCAGCTTCATCGCCTCAAATGCCTTATGGTAGTAGTCCGTATTTCTTTCGTGGAAGGTCCAGTTCTCCAGGATGTTCAGCCCCATGAGAGCGACCAGGCCTTGGTTGGAGGGTGGCAATTCGTAAATGTCGTAGCCCCGGTAGTTCGTCTTGATTGGCGTAACGAATAAAGGCTTGTGATTTTTTAGGTCCTCTAGACTGAGATAACCTCCGTCGGCTTGGCTCTGCTGGGCGATTTTTTCAGCCAAGTCGCCTTCATAAAAGGCCTTGGCTTGGGTTTGGCCTATCTTTTCTAAGGTTGTGGCATGGTCAGGCAAAGTCCACATCTCGAAGGGGTCTGGTGTGCGACCGTCCTTCGTGAAGCAATCGAACCAGGATTGAATTTCCGGATGAGCTTCCAGTTGGCTTTCGAACTTTTTCGCTGCTCTTTTCCAGGCAACGGCCACCGTTGCGGCTACAGGAAAGCCATCACGGGCGAGGTCGACAGCCGGCTTCAAGCAATCGGCTAAGGAGAGGTTGCCGTACTTTTCACTGAGGGCTGCCCAACCCGCTGGGGCTCCCGAAACGGTAACTGGCGTCCACCCATACTTGGGCATCTCGCTGTACTTTTCCTTGACTGCATCCAAACTGATAGAAGCAGGAGAGTAGCCCTGGCTGGACATCCCATCCAATTTCCCCTTCATCCAAACAATCGCAAAGTTGTCCGACCCGATGCCATTGGCCGAGGGCTCGACCACGGTCAGGGCTGCGGCTGTAGCGATGGCTGCGTCTACCGCATTACCACCAAGGCGAAGAATTTTCGCCCCGGCTTCAGCCGCTAAGGCTGAGGAGGTGGCGACCATCCCCTTATTTGAAGCAAGGGTGTAGCGGTTGGACGGAAAGTTTTGGAAATTTGGATCAAAATTTAGCATGGGAGCCTCCGTTGATTGTAATAGTGGTGCAAAAGATTCAAAGATTGCTAGATATAGTACTACTAGTATAAGTGACAGGCGACTTGCCTTCCACCTTCTAGGGTGATTAATTCGGGTTGTTCGACTGTGCAGATTTCCATGCACTGAGGGCAACGCGTATGGAAGGCGCAGCCACTAGGCATGTTCATCGGACTAGGCACTTCTCCCTCCAAGATGGGCGTATTCTCCAGATCCCGGTGTTGGATACGTGGGATGGATCCAATCAGGGATTCGGTATAAGGATGGAGGGGTTTATTGAAGATATCGTCGGTGGTGGAAATTTCACAGATTCGTCCCAGATAAAGCAGAACGACACGGTCGCAAAAGTATTTCACTACGCCCAAGTCGTGGGTGATAAAGAGATAAGTCAACTTAAATTCTTGGTGGAGGTCTTCTAGCAACTGAAGAATTTGGGCTTGGACGGAAACGTCCAAGGCGGATACCGCTTCGTCAAGGATGAGGAGGCGGGGTTGGAGGCAGAGAGCTCGGGCGATACCGACACGCTGCTTTTGTCCACCGGACAGGGTATTGGGATACTTGTCGTAGAATTCCTCGTTGAGGCCTACGGAGGCTAGCATTTCCAACGTCCTCTTCTTCCGCTCCTTCTTTGGCAGCTTGTAGTGTATTTCAAAAGCTTCCTCTACGGTTTGCCCAATGGTTAGGCGAGGATTAAGGGAGGAGCTGGGATCTTGGAAGATCATTTGGAGGTCTCGGCGAAGCTCCCGCATCTCCTTCGTACTGAGGCTAGTGATTTCGCAATAGTCTGCCCCCTCCTCATCCTTCATCTTTAACTTTTCGGGGACATTCTCGCAGTAGAAGCGGATTTCTCCCTCAGTGGAAGGCGTCAATTGGAGGATGGTTCGACCCAGCGTGCTTTTGCCACAGCCGGATTCCCCGACTATGGCCACCTTTTCTCCTTCATAGACCTGAATGCTTACCTTGTCCACTGCCCGTAGGCTCTCCCGCCAGTTCAACTTGAATTCTTTGGTTAAGTCTACCGTCTCCAGAAGTAGCTTTCGGTTTTCTTTGGTTAGTTCCATGTAGCTCCCTCCAGTTCTGTTGTTACTTTGTGGCAGGCAACCAAGTGGTCCGGGGCTACCTCGACGATTTCGGGTACGCGCAATTTGCACAGGTCTTGTGCATAGGGACAACGGGGGTGGAAACGACAACCGGATATGGATTCGGTCAGCGAGGGGAAAGTTCCCTCGATGGCTTCCAGTTGCTGGTCTTCCCGGTCAATGTCCGGATAGGCGTTAAATAATCCTATGGTATAAGGGTGCATGGGTGCCTCAAAAATGGTTTGCACAGGGGCCTCTTCCATCTTGCTGCCGGAATAGAGGACGAGGACCCGGTCGCTGATTTCCCCGACGACGCCCAGGTCGTGGGTGATAAAGAGCATGGAGGTCCCCTTCTCTTCCTTCAATTTCTTTAGGAGGTAGAGGACCTGCTTCTGGATAGTAACATCTAGGGCGGTCGTCGGCTCGTCGCAGATTAAGAGTTCGGGCTGGACGACCATGGCCATCGCGATCATGACCCTCTGGCGCAAGCCGCCGGAAAGGGAGTACGGTAACTGACTCATTCGCCTATCGGGGTTGGCAATGCCGACATCCGCCAAGGCTTCTTTGGCCATCTCATAGGCTTCCTTTCTTGTGAGGTCACTATGTTGGAGAATGTTTTCGGTGATTTGATAACCAATGGTCAAGAGGGGGTTTAGGGCAGTCATGGGTTCTTGGAAGATCATGCCCATCCGGTCACCCCTATACTTCCGTCTTTCTTTCCTCTTCAGACGAATGAGGTCGACCTCCTCTTGCCAGTTGATTTCTCCATTTGTAATTAACCCGTTTTTGGGAAGAAGACCCATGGTGGCTAAGGCCGTCATCGACTTTCCACAACCGGATT
>CAYMYX010000008.1:42459-55200 GCA_964394795.1 uncultured Peptoniphilaceae bacterium | reverse complement strand
GATTTCATTCATGAATCGATAGTTTTCGCAGGGTATTTAAACGAGTAACAAAGTAATCAGGGCTAGTATCCCACTGATTAAGCTAAAGCTTACGGTAATTTTTTGTTCCTTAAAACCTTTAAGTTCGTAATGGTGATGTATTGGGCTCATCAAAAAGATTCGCTTACCACCCGTATACTTGTAGTAGTAGCGCTGTAATAGAACCGACACGGCCTCGATGAAATAAATGCCACCGAGAACGATAAGGTAAGGCAGTAGATTCATGGTGAGGAGCATTGCACAGATAGCTCCGCCGATGGCCATAGACCCTGTATCCCCCATCATGACGGATGCTGGATTGGAGTTGTAAAAGAGGTAACCTAAAAGGAGACCAGCGAAAATAAGACCGAAGTAAAATACGTCGGGACTGAAGTACTTCTCCATCGTGGCGATGATGGCGAGGGCAATGAACACCGGAATCGATACTCCGGATAAAAGGCCGTCCAATCCATCAGTCAAGTTTGTCGCATTGGTCGTTCCCACGATGATGAAGACATACACGCCGTAAGCTAAGAAGCTCAATGGAAGTTCCGCATTGACGATCGGAATGATAACCTGGCCGTAATCGTGGTCAAAACGCCACTCGGCGAAGATGACCATAAGGGCAGCAACGACGAATTGGAGAATAAGCTTTTGGTTGGGCGTTAAGCCATCGTTATCATTCGTCTTCACCTTCTCATAATCATCGAGGAAGCCAATGAAACCATAGCCGATAGTTCCGATGAATAAGAGAATGAGTTCATCGGTGAAGCCAACGACGATGAGGGAAATGATAAGGAAAAAGACAGTAAAGGCGAGACCACCCATGGTTGGTGTTCCCTCTTTTTTATAGTGGTCCTTATTACCCACTTTACGTATAGGTTGCCCGACGCGATTTTGCTTCAAAATACCAATCCATAGTTTCGTACCTACAGTTGATATCAGTATCGCAATCAGAAACAAGAGTATGGCCTGTCTGAAATCAATAGTTAACATAGTTCACCTTCCACTTATTGACCACCGAGAGTCAATACGATTGTTGTACTAATCGGGGCTGTCTCGCCCGCTCTTGGTCTTTGATAAATTACTTTGCCGGTACCTTCGAGTTCGATGGGCAGCTGACTGTCCTGAGCAAATTCTTCGATCTGCGCCTCGTCAAAATCCATTAAATCCGGAACGCGATACAACCGTTCTTCCAGAGGTAGAACCTCTATCGTTGTACCCGGATTCACCAGCTCACCCTTCTCAGGCAACTGACTTCCAATAACTTCATGGGGACCCATATCGCCATATACACTGAAATCCAATCCCAAATCCTGGCTGATTATTCTGGCTTCATCCACTGTCAAATTTTCCAAGTCTGGCGTTTCCACCAAACCTTGTTTGTTGCTCGTACCTTGGCCATCCAAGCCTCGCTCCAACATAGCATTAATGATGTTCAAACTGATTTCACCGGAAACCTCATTACCAAATATTGATGATTGGGGGGTGTCTGCAATTACAAGCAAAGAATACTTGGGGTCATCTGCAGGGAAAAAGCTCCAGTAACTGGCATAGGTCTCATCACTAGAATACTCGCCGTCTATAATTTTTTCGGTGGTGCCTGACTTTCCGCCTACGAAAATCTGTTCGATTTCTCGGACAGGTGAGCCGGAATTTCTAACTGTTTCTACTAAGTAAGACCTCATAGTTTCCACGGTATCTTGGCTGAAAATCTGAGTATTCTCCTCGGTTTCCCCTTCCCTCACCATCTTCCCATTGCTGTCAGTCAACTTCGATAGGATGCGAGGAGCTTTGAAGTAACCACCATTAATCGTTGAATTGAGTGCCGTAATCATTTGAATGGGGGTCATGGTGACACCGTGACCATAGGACATCGTCGCCATTTGCATGTCGGAAAATTCGCCTATTGAGGGAGCCATGATACTTCTAGGTTCCGCTGGCAAATCAACATCGGATCGAGTGTTAAGGTGGAGGGATTCCAGATAGGAATAAAATCGCTGCGGACCAATTTCCCGAACGATTTGAACGAAAGCCGGGTTGCAAGAATTGACCAAGGCTTCCTCCATCGTTTGCAATCCATGAGGGTCATAACTCCTTGCGCAATAAATGCGAACACCAGGTGCAATCTCTATGCTACCTGTACATTCATATAAGGAGGCTGGTGTAGAAGACTTCGTCTCCAAAGAAATTGCTGTGGTTATCGCTTTAAAAACAGAACCAGGTTCCAGGCCATCGGTAATATTGGGGTTCTTCCATACTTCATAAAGCATGTTGAGCTGGTCTTCTTCGACCAAGTTGTTCCAAGCAACCTTATCATTATCCTTCAAGGGCTCTCTCGGTACGTTAGGATTGAAGGAGGGGATGCTCTCCATGGCCAGGATTTCTCCTGTATTTGGATCCATCAAAATGGCGGATAAGACTTTTGGCTTGTGCTTCATGAAGCCTTTCTCCAATTCCTCTGCTAAGAGCTGTTGGAGTTCGATATCGATAGTGAGGTAAAGGTCTTGGCCAGCCATCGCTGAAATCTGAGCACTATCATCCACAGGAATCACATTACCGGAAAGGTCTTTAGAATAAACGGTTTTCCCCTTGCTTCCCCTAAGTTCCTCATCATATGAAGCTTCAACGCCATAGAGCCCTTGACCTTCCCCACCTACGAAACCTAAAGTCTGACTTAGTATTTCTTGATTTGGATAGTAGCGGGCGCTCTCTTGTTCTATCGTATAGCAAGACAAGCCGGATGCTCTGAGTTCATCAATCTCCGTTTGGCTCAGGGAGGTTTTTAAGCGGACAGATTCCCTTCCTGAATTAATGGAATCCAAGATGGTTGACCGCTCTAACCCCAATATGTAGGACAAGAGGTCTGCCGTTTCATCGACGTCATCGACATCAGCAGGAAACAAATAACAGGTATTTACGGTAACCGACAACGCAAGAGGGGACTTGTTTCGATCATAGATCATTCCCCTTCTCGGCATGATTTCCACACTTCTTCTGCGCTGGGTAATCGCTGCCTTGCGATATTGTTCACCTGAAAATACCTGTAAATATAGTAGTCGACCTACAAATAATAGGACAACGAGAAAGGCGAATCTGGTAAGAAACGCCAATCTTTTATTTGGATTAACTTGTCGAGCTGATTTATTTTTTCTTCTCAACTTCACTATGGATTCCTTAAAAAGGCCTTCATCTGCCATGAAACCCAAGGCTCTCCTTATTTAAAGAGTCCAAAGATCAGGTCAGATACTGAAGCAAATACGGATTCATCGTGCCTAGCTGATTCAGGGTTAAGGTCTTGGGACCTGACCACTGTTGTGGGATAGACGTCACGGTCAATCGTCACCTTAGCTATTTGGTCTTGCTTAGGATAATCCATATTTAGTCTTGTCTTGGCCAAATTCTCAATTCTGCCTTTGCTCACGTAAGGCTCTAATTTAATCTGTAAGTAATCGTGTTCCGCTTGCAGAACTGCGATGTCATTCTTGGTGGAGGCAATCTCTTTGTTTAAAACTGCCAACCTATTATAGCTCATGACACTAACAATTAGCAAACCAAGGACTAGGAATATTGTGGCAAAGAAGGCAAATAAGCGGAATGCATTTGCTATGTTTTTCGTTCGATTTTTTGTCCTTGTTTTCACAGGGGCTGTCTTCGTTCTTATTCTTGTCTGTTTTCTGTTCTTTGGCTTTTCCAGCACTAAGCCTTGTGATTTTCTCTTCGGCGTCTCTAAAACGCGTATCGCTTCACCCATGACTGCCCCCTATATTTTTTCAATAACCCGTAACTTGGCAGACCTTGACCTCGTATTTACCTCAAGTTCATCTTCTGTTGCCGTTATTGGTTTTCGATTGACCAATTTAACTTCTGCTTCATGTCCGCATACGCAAACCGGAAAATCCGACGGACACAAACACCCCGTAGCTGCTTCTCGTAACTTATTTTTGACGATGCGGTCCTCCAATGAGTGAAAGCTAATGACACAAAGCCTTCCCTTTTTGGCAAGAACTTTAATACTCGCATCCAAGGCTTGTTCCAGAACATGGAGTTCCTGGTTGACCTCAATGCGGAGCGCTTGAAAAACTCTCTTTGCAGGATGCTTGTCCTGCATTCTGACCTTCTTGGGAATTGCCTTCTTAATCACTTCCACAAGGTCATAAGTTGTCTCAATGCTATGATCTTGGCGCTCGTTGACGATGAACTCAGCGATCCGCTTTCCCCATCGTTCTTCCCCGTAATCCCAGATTACTTGGGACAGCTGGTCCACGGAGTATGTGTTAACGATATCTTTCGCCGTTAATGTGTCCTTACTCTGGTCCATCCGCATGTCTAAAACAGCATTCTCATGGTAGGAGAACCCCCGCTCTCCTTCATCCAGCTGATAAGACGAGACGCCAATATCCATGAGGATGCCGTCCACCTGGCTGATCGACAAGCTCCTCAGAATGTCTTCCAGGTTGGCAAAGTTCCCATGGATAAAAGTAATCTGTCTTTCCCAAGGTCTGAGGCGGATTCTTGATGCCTCTAAGGCTTCCTCATCTTGATCGATAGCGATAAGCCTTCCATAATTTAACCTCTTCACGATTTCCTCGGAGTGTCCACCCCCGCCAACCGTGCAATCAACATATATTCCGTCGGGATTAATATTCAAGCCATCGATTGTTTCCTTCAACAGCACCGGTATGTGTTCAAAGGCCATCCTACTTCCCCCTTTCGTCTTCAATTCTCAAATGAATTACATTCTTAAAAATCTAAATCTTCCAACTCTTCTGCCAAGTCTTCATAAGAATCGCTGGTTGTCGCCATGTAATCGTCCCACTTATCCTTATCCCAAATCTCGATTCGATTCGATACGCCAATGATGACGACCTCTTTATCAATTTCCGCATAATCCCGAAGGGCATTAGGAATAAGAATTCTTCCTTGCTTGTCGGTGGATATTTCTTGGGCAGATCCATAAAAGAGACGGGAAAAGCTTCGAGCAGCCTTGGCAGTGACTCTTAGTTGCCTCATTTTGCTGTCAATTGTCTTCCATTCTTCCTCATCGTAGATGAAGAGGCAGGACTCTAGACCTTTTGTGATATAGAAGTTTGCGGAAAGGTCGTCGCGAAAACGAGCAGGTAAGCTAACTCTGCCCTTCGTGTCGACGCTGTGATTGTATTCGCCAATGAACATATACCACTTTCCTCCACTTGATACCACTTTTCACCATCTTTATACCATTCTAAAGGAATTCTAGAACTTTAACAAGTCATGAAATGAGGAAATTTGCAAGTAAAGACAAAAAAAGAAGCAGTTTCGTTAGAAACTGCTTCTTTTTCTATAATCTTCTATTCAATTTGTTTTTCTTACTTAGTCTTTTTAGCTTTTTTCTTTCTGTTTCTTTTGTTTTCTTCGGCCAAGGTATCTTCCGGATTAACACCGGGCACGTGGGCTAAAGCAGGTCGCTTTGACAAGATATAAAGTCCTACCACACCTATGATGATTCCGATTAAGGCAATTAATTGAGCGGTTCGGAAAGGGCCAACCCAGAGGCTGTCCGTTCTCATGCCTTCCACAAAGAAACGAACGACACCGTAAAGAATCAAGTACAGCATAGAGACTTGCCCATCCGTCGTCAATTTCTTTCTGGTAAGCCAGAGAAGAATCAAGAAGATGGAAAAGGTCCCTATCGATTCATAGAGGAAAGTGGGATGAACGCCCACACCATCGATTTGTAAAGCCCAAGGCAAGTCGGTTGGTGTGCCGAAAGCCTCGTTATTCGTAAAGTTTCCCCACCGGCCTATGGATTGAGCCAAAGCAACGACGGGAAAGAGAATGTCCGCCAACCGCAAAAAGGAATAGTTTTTCTTCTTCGAATAAATGTAACCGGCAATCAATGCTCCGATAATACCACCTTGGATGGCCAGGCCACCCTCCCTTAAATTAAGGATTTTCATCAAATCGCCTTGGTATCGCTCCCACTCAAAGATTACGTACCAGAGCCTGGTTCCTACTATGGCCGCCGGTAAAATGATCAAAGACAAATCATATATGATGCTGTCCCCCATGCCACGACGGTTAGCCTCTCGCTGTGCTAAATACACCGCAAGTACGATACCGGTGACGATAATCAGACCGTACCAGCGAACGTCGATACCAAAGAATGAGAAAGCTACGCCATCTCCTGTATATTGCAAATTATCCTCCTCAACATGCAGCTACTGCGCATGGTTAGTTTTTATCCCTCTTCTTCTACCCTTTATCAGGAAGGCAAGCAGGTAAAAGCCCAGTAGATATACTAGGGTCCTGACAAAGATTCCGAGGGCCATCCCCGTAAAAAACGGCGTTGGCATCATCTGGATCATTAAATCCGTCTTCGGATCAAGTATCCACAGGTCGTTATCAAAAAATATTTCATGAAATTTCGTAAAGGCTGTATTCCAATTGAGATAGCCGATAATGGCAATAAGCACCAATATCCCCAACAAGACGAGGATAACCTTGCCACTGGAAATCACTAAACTGGCGAACTCTCCCCGATATAAGGCATAAGCCAAAATCAACAATATCAAGATGCCGCTGATTAAGCGAATCAACCTGGCCAACTCGAAAAGTTCAAAGACGTCTACCATATGATGAACTTCCCTTTCTTGGAAGTTGTCTGTCATCAATCTCTCTTCCCCAGTCTGGAGGTACTCAATAGTATCCTTGGACACCTGGTTAAGCTCTTCCTGAGTCCGCCCCGTCCGTTCCACTATCCCATTTTCTTCTTGGAAAGTCTGATAGTAATCGGCGTCATAGGCTACTTGCTCTAAAGCAGTGAGCAGGCAGAAGAGAAAGAGGCTGAGGCCGAAGACCAAGCCCAATATCCATGGAACACCCTTAGTCCTCTTCACTGTAGGCCCAGTTGGTGTAGACTTCTTGGACGTCATCGTCATCCTCCAGCATCTCAATCATCTTCTTCATATTCGTGATATTATCCGGATCCGTAATCTCCACCGTGTTCTTTGGCAAGTAACCTAGCTGAGCTACATCAAACTCGTAACCCTTCTCGCTCAAAGCATCTTTAACTGCAGTAAAGGTGTCCGCCTCGCTGAGGATCATAATCTGGTCGTGTTCCTTGCGAACATCTTCTGCCCCGCTGTCTAAGGCATCCATCATCACCTCATCGGCATCGTAAGCCTTATCAGCAAGTAACAAGATTCCCTTGTAATCGAATTGGAAAGTCACCGATCCACTGGTACCCAGATTGCCGCCGTTTTTATCCAAAGCATAGCGTACATTGGACGCCGTCCTGTTCTTATTATCCGTCAGACACTCAACAATGACAGCCGTACCTTCCGGGCCATACCCCTCATACAAGGTCTCGATGAACACACTGTCGTCGGCCTCACCAAGTCCCTTTTTGATTGCCCTTTCGATATTGTCATTAGGCATGTTCTCGGCTTTGGCCTTGTCGATGGCCATCTTCAACGAAGCATTATAACTCGGGTCTCCGCCGCCTTCGCGAGTAGCCACCATAATCATCCTGGCCATCTTGGTAAAGATCTTCGCCCGCTTAGCGTCCTCTTTGCCCTTAACATTTTTTACCTTGCTCCATTTATTGTGACCTGCCATACCTTCTCCTTATTCCTCTGCTCCATCTTTTTCCAGAGCAACTATTTTCTAATGATTACATTCTTTTGATTCACCGGCAAATATTGTACGTCTTTCTCTTGCCAACCGCAATCTCCCGAGGTGATGTTTAACAAGTCACCCTGGACCTTTTCCACTTGTTCACTATGGATTAAGCAAGTCAAAGAGACCTTGTCGGTAAAGTCCCTTGCCGCTTCGAAAATCTGTTCTTTTTGAAGATAGTGGTCTACTTTCCCAAGCGCTGCATAGGAAAACTCGATAGCCACTTCCTGGAATTCTTTATAGACTACAATCTGACCGGCCTCAAGAGCTTCCTTGGCCGTCTTCCCGTACGCACGAACCAAACCCGAGGCACCAAGCTTGACCCCACCGAAGTAGCGAGTCACCACGACAACCGTGTTGGTCACCTCCTCTTTGCGAAGGACCTCCAGCATAGGGATGCCTGCAGTACCTTGAGGCTCTCCATCGTCCGAATACCGCTGATTGATGCCTTGCTGGCCAACGATATAGGCGGAGCAATTGTGGGTCGCTTGTGGATGGGTACCCTTTATCTCCTCAATAAAAGCCTCCGCCTCCTCCACTGTTTCCGCTGGAGAAGCGTGGCCAATAAACCGAGACTTCTTGATTTCTATCTCGATCTCCGCCCGCTTTAGAATCGTCCGATACGTCACGTAAGACTCCTTACCGCGTCACTGCCCAACTCTCTCTTCAGGCTCTCCAAATCATCTTGTCTGAGGGCCATGTTAGCGTAGACCCCATCCTCCTTATGCTCTACCTCCTGAACCATGCCTTGGTCCTGGTAAGCAGATAAGATGCCTAGCTTGTCGTAGGGGAAGCGGATTTCTACAACAACCTTTTCTCCACCCAGCTGGCTAACTATTTTCTCATTCAGCCTAGCGACACTTTCATCATCCCTTGCCGAAACTCGCATAGTTTCTTCCTTCGGCGTAACTAGGGGTGCTTCAACCAAGTCGCTCTTGTTCATCACATAGATGATGGGTGTTCCCCCGGCAACCTCTTTGATGGCCGCCTGGATAACTTTGATTTGATCCTCATAGGCTTCGTTGGAACTATCAATCACTAACAGGATCAAATCGCTGTAGCGGATTTCTTCCAGCGTGCTAGCAAAGGAAACTTCCAACTTCTCCGGCATGTCCTGGATAAATCCGATGGTATCCGCCAACAGATAGGGTCTTTCCCCCTCCGGCTCGATTCGCCTACTTGAAATATCCAAGGTGGCAAAGAAGCGGTCGTCAGCATAGACAGCTTTGTTGCTATCCGTCGATGATCCATATAATCGCATCAGGGCATTCATCAGGGTGGACTTACCTACGTTGGTATAGCCAACCAAACTGACGATAGGGATGCTGGACCCCCTCCTCCGTTTGGCTACCACATCCTCCTGGTCGCTAATCTTCGCTAGTTGCCGTTTAATGGAGTCAATCTCTCGCTCGATGGCTCGCCGATCCGTCTCTAGTTTTTGCTCACCGGGACCTCTGGTTCCGATACCGCCTCCCTCTCTGGACAGAGCGGTTCCATAACCTTTTAATCTTGGGAGCCTGTACTCCAGCTGAGCCAATCTCACCTGCAGGGTTGACTTCTTCGTCCTTGCTCGCATGGCAAAGATATCTAACAGGAGGTCGACTCGGTCGATGACTTTGCAGTCGATGGCATCCGACAAATTTTTCATCTGGGACCCGGTCAATTCATCATTAAATACAACCAAGTCAATTTCTTGGAACTCGACAAATTCGGCTATCTCGGTAACTTTGCCAGACCCGATAAGGGTTCTCGGGTTAGGTCGAAGTCCGGCTTGCTGGAATATTCCAACAATCTCTCCCCCAGATGACTCCACCAAAGCAGATAATTCATCGATTTGCTTCTTCTTTTGTTCATCTCGTTCATTGTCGAACATCATAACAAGGACAGACCTTTCCAGCCTATCCGTCATCATTTCATCATTTTGAAAATCTTCAGTAAATTGTGGTCTTTCATTTCTCATCGATTCACCTCTACCTAGCATTTTACCATAGTTTTGGGGATGGCCCACCCTCATGCAGAAATGGGCAGATAATAGCCCTTAATGAATAGCCCATACCCCAACTAGCGAAAATATTACATTCACTGCTGAAAAGTTACGCTTTGTGATACAATAGAACAGAAAATCCAAAGTTAAAGTATGGTGAACGTTAGCGGTCAAGCCGGAACAAGGATACTCAACTAACCTTTTAATCATATTACATACGTGGAGGTATGAATGGTATTAAACATGATAAAGAATATCCTCAAGGGAATTGCAGTGCTGTTTATCAGTTTACTGATTTTCCTGGCCATTCTCGGAGGATATTTAGCCGGTTCCATGATTAAGGTGGCCGAGGAAGCGCCAGCCCCCGACACCAGTCTACTGATGACCGGCCTCAAAGAAAACTCACAAATCGTTGATAGTAACGGCAATCTGATTGAACAGATCGAAACGGAAGAGTTCCGTGAGATTGTTTCTTATGAAGAGATCCCTGCCAATTTGATCAACGCCTTCGTTAGCGCAGAAGACAAGAGATTTTTCGAGCATGAAGGTGTCGACTTCCTAGGTATCTTGTCCACTATAGATGACTTCGTACGATCCGGCGACATGCGTGGTGCTTCGACGATTACGATGCAGCTGGTTCGAGACGTCTACCTGAATAAAGATGTCAACTGGACAAGAAAGATTCAAGAAATCTACCTGTCTATGAGAATAGAAGACGCCCTCGTCAAGGAAATGGGCAAAGAAGAAGCAAAGGAAACAATTTTAGAGTCCTACCTCAACCGTGTTTTCTTCGGTCAAAATGCTTACGGTGTTCAAGCAGCTTCGGAGATTTACTTCTCCAAAGACGTTGGTGAACTGGACCTTCCACAAGCGGCAACGCTAGCCGGTATCGTTCAGGCTCCTTCAGCTTATGCCCTTTACTCAACCTATCGCCCATCCCAAGTTACCCCAGATATGCGAGTCCTTGGTGAAACAACGATCAACAGCGAACGCTACATTGCCATCTACAATGAACCTGGTTATGAGCGTGCCGAATATGTCCTCTATCAGATGCTGAGAAACGGCTATATTACGGAAGAAGAGTACGACGCGGCTATGGCCACCGATGTTGCGGATTCCATCAATCCACCGGCGAAGCGAGCAGAGAACCTATCCACCTACATTACCGACGTGGTAAGAGAGGATACCCTCTTCATTCTGATGGATACACTGAACTTAACTCGTGCCCAAGCTTTAGAACAAATGAATTATGGCGGCCTAACCATTACCGCCACCATCGATATCGATTTACAAAGAAGACTTGAAGACCGCCTCTCCAACATCGATGATGTAATGTATGCGGACTATGAAACCTTGGGCTACCCTAAGAACCTGCTCCTCTCCTACGATGATTACGGAAACATCACCAACCAGAACGGTGAGCTCCAGTACTACATGAAGGACAATCTCCTGACCGCGGATAATCGCTTAATTATCCCAAGCTCCCAATACTACTTTGATGCGGACAACTCCCTCCACATTGTTCAGGGACGATTGGATGCCTATGATGGTTATTTGGATGTCAGAGATTTCTATACCGTAGATGAGAACAGCATCCTCCGCACCCACAGAATCGGCACTATTCCACTGGATCAAGACTCCCTCTATGTAAACGAAGCAGATGAAATCGTCTTGACGGAAGCCTTCCTCACATCGGGCACGCCATTCTATGAGGTCATTGAAGGTGACGCGTTAGCCATCAATCCAGAATACTATAACGTCGATGAAATCGGCGTTATCCAACCTCAGGTTGCAACCACTGTTATTGAAAACTCCACCGGAGAGATCAAGGCAATCGTCGGAGGTCGTGAGAGTGACGAACGACACTTCCTCAACCGTGCCTCCTCCTATCCAAGACAACCGGGATCATCCTTTAAACCACTAGCTGTTTATGCCGCGGTCCTTGGCCAAGGCTACAACCTCGGTTCAGCTAAAGATGACACGCCATTCCGCCTCTTAGAAGGTGTTTATGATGATTATGGCGATGAGATTCCATGGCCCAGAAACGTCGACGGCCGCTACCGTGGCTTACAATCCGTTATGGAATCCCTACGCTTGTCTTTAAATACGACAACTGTTAAATGGCTTGATCAAATCGGTTTAGATGTCAGTAAGGAATACCTTGCACGATTTGGCATCATCAACCGCCAGCATCCAGAACGAGATTACTTCGTGCAAGCGAATGAGAACCCAAATCATAACGATGAGAACTTGGCGATGTCCCTTGGCGCTATGACCAATGGTCAAACGACCTTGTCGATGGCTTCAGCTTATCAGGCAATTGGTAATAACGGCCAGCACATCGAGGCAACCAGCGTTTCAAGAATCGTAGATAACGATGGTAACGTGCTTTACGAGAATCCTCGTCGAACCGAGGAAGTTCTTCCTCCGGAAATTAACTACCAGCTCCTGACCGCCTTAGATAATGTTCTTCAAAACGGTTTTGCTCGTTGGTACCTCGATTTTGAAGGTAGGAGCCAAATCGTAGGCAAGACCGGTACCACCGACTACAGTATGGACTTTTGGTTCGTCGGAACCACCCCCTACTACACGACCGCGGTTTGGGTTGGGTCAGACAACGCCTTCCTTTACCTAGAAGGAAATTCCGGCTTAGCTGCGAGAGTCTACCAAGCAATCTCGGACATTGTCCACGAGGGTACCGAACCAGCTACCTTCCAGCAACCCGATGGTTTATTCGAAGTTGAAGTATGTATGATTTCCGGTAAGCTAGCGACCGATCTCTGTCGTCAAGACCACAGAGAAACGGTGGAAACTATCCTAGTCAGCAGCCAAACGGAACCTACACAAACTTGTGACGTCCACGTCCTTGCAGACATCGACACAAGAAATGATTTACTTGCTTCTTCTACAACACCACGATGGGCTACAGCTAGACGAGTCTTCACTCGCCGTTCAACGCCATATAACCCTGAAGAATTCAACGGTATCGTGCCTGAAGACTGGGAGTGGGAAGTTCCTACTACCTACTCGAACTTACAGTATGAACCGGATCCAAGCTTACAACCGGAAGAATCATCCGA